>JBAVGP010000064.1:0-10557 GCA_049684955.1 Erysipelotrichaceae bacterium | reverse complement strand
ACACAAACCTTTGTGTCCTTCTTGCCAGGCGCCTTCGCATTGGTTGGCAGCGACGGCCCCTCCCCATAGGAAATTCTTTGGGAACACAGTATTCGTCATTTTTATCCTCCTGTTAAAAGAGGGTTCGGATGAACCCTCTATTTCGTTTCTAAGGCGTTGATTCTTGCTTCGTAGGTTTCAAAGATCTGAATCATCTGTTTCGCGATGTTGATCTCGCTGTAGATCGTCATCAAGGTATCCTGCGCATGGGCAAACAATAAGGAGTATTCCGTTTTGATTCCCTGGGCTTCCCCTTGGATAGCGTCGGTCTGGACGCGGTGCGCGATCCGGATTTCATCCGCGGCACTCGACATACATACTTTCGCCTGGTCGAAATCCTGTTTCGCGATATGGTCCAGCGCCAATTTGACTTGCAAACGCGCATCGCCGGCATGAAGAATGATCTCCATCGCACTTTGTATTAATTCTTCGGACATTCTTCGTTCCTCCTTATGTTCTAAGACAGATTAAGCGGTTTTTTCGTTTTCGATTTCGATTTTTTCGTAGACTTTGAAGAACGGGAACCAGATCAGCGATGCGATGACTACGTTGATGACGAACAGCAACAGGCCGGTGATGGCGCCGCCGGTGGTCAGCCACGTCGCGATCGGCATCGGTGTATACCACATCTCAAACATTACCATAGGAATCGGAGCGAACGCAATCACTTTGGTGAGCGTCCAGGTGACCAACGGCAGGACGATGGCGATGATCCACATCGGAAGCATCATGATCGGATTCCAGACGATGGCTCCGAAGACGACCGGTTCGTTGATATTGAAGACAGAAGCCGGGAACGATGCGATCCCTAAGGCTTTGAGTTTCTTACTCTTTGAGAGCATCAGCATGATGACCAGCGGGAACGTACAACCGATGCCGCCCCACCACAGATACGCGGAGTAGATCGTGGTCGAAGTGACCAGGTTATGAGCGGTTCCGGCGACGTTGGCGGTGATCGCGGCCAATAGGACCGGGGTGACGACCGGGGTCAATACCCAGGAAGAAATGCCCATCGAATACAGGAAAGCGAAGATGAACATGACGAAGGCGAATCCGAACGGCGATTCAAGCATACCGCCCAACGGGGCGAACAAGGTGATGATGATACTGTAGAGGTTGACATTGACGATGAATACCAGCACCCAGAAGGTGACGATGATGATGCCGATCGGCAACATGGAGTCAAACCAGGCGCGGACGAAATCAGGAATGACGGATTCTTCTTTGAAGAACGAGAATTTCCCGAACGACGACATGACGATACCGACAAACAACCCGACGATGATGGCGACGAACATGCCGCCGGCACCGAATCCGTCAGCGTTGAACGCCAATCCGGAATCGGTGGCGATCGGTTTCAAGACCATCAGGAAGGCGATCAGCGATACCGTACCGGCATTGATACGGCTTTTTCTGAGTTTTTTCTTTTCCATCAGATTGAACGGAATCAAGAAAGAAATCAGTAAGGAAATCATCCCCATCGTATATGAGAACGGTGTCCAGAAGTTCGGCCAAGGCTTGATGAAATCGCCTAATACGGCCAACATGACAAATAGTGATCCTAAGAAGATGAATGGCAGGACTTGCATGATCGATTCCTTGATAGAAACGAGCCATACATTGTTGTTTACCTTGGTCATCTTGGGGGCGAAGCTATTGCTCAGCCAATCCATGATTTTTTTCATTTGTTTCTCCCTTTAAATGTTTTTAAGCAGATGCTCGACGGCCTTTTCACCATCCAGCGTCGAATAGTAACTTTTCTCCATCAGAATCATTTTCACTTCTCTGCCCGCGATCAATGCTTCGGCTTCCGCCAAAAGGTAACTTAAATGCGGACCGACCATCAATACATCGATATCTTCGATATAGTTTTCGATTTCGGATTCCCCTCTTGCGACGATTGAGATATCCAATCCACGAGCTGTCGCCGCCTTACGCATATTCGCTGCCATAAACCCGCTGCTGGCTCCGGAGCCACATACAATCAGTAATCTGAGTTTCTTCATACAACCTCCCATAGCTATTGGTTCTGAGTACAGTATAGTAGGACTGTACTTATGCGTCCACTTTGTTTTTGCACCGGGGGGAGGCAAGCGAGTAGTTGCCTGCCAGGGCGTGCAAAAGTCTAGTTCGTAATCATGAGGGATTTTGGTATAATGTTGGGTGAAAAGGTGCCCCATGAAATCAAAGGTCCTGCTTTTCTTGACGATCTTGAATGATGCTGACGATTGGATGACTGCCAACCAGCTTTCCGCAAAGACGGATATTTCAGTGCGCACCATCAAGAATTATGTCAGTGAGATCAACGCATTGGAGCCGGGAACGATCTTATCCTCCCAAAGCGGATATAAGATTGATAAGGAAAAATCCGACCTTTATATGAAGAAAACGGATTCGCCCATCTCGCAAGGATCGCAGGAGCGCGTCAATCATTTGATTACACGATTGATTAAAAGCAAGACCCCGCTGGATATCTACGATGTATCCGATGAACTGTTTGTCAGTTTGTCGACGGTCAAATCCGATTTGCCCAAGATTCGCAGTCGGATCGCCCCTTTCACGCTGAGACTGATCCATAGTTCGGATTCGCTTCAAATTGAAGGATTGGAAAAGAATAAGCGAAAAATGTTGAGTGCCTTGCTTTATGAGGAATCCAACGAGTCGTTCATGAATGTCGAAGCGATTCAAAACGCGTTTTCCGGCATCGATATCGACTTTATCAAAACGATGCTGCTTGAAACATTCAAAGAGTTCCACATATTCATCAATGATTTCTCGCTGATTTCTTTGATTCTGCATATCGCGATCGCAGTCGACCGGATCCGCAACGACGCGGGGAGTGTCAGTTCTGCGTCCGATAGCAACCTCCATCCTGCCCACGCTTTCCAGGTCGCAAGTCGGTTGGCACATAGGCTGGAGGATACGTTCCACATCCTTTACAAACCCAATGAAATCGATGACTTGGCGCTCTTGATCGCTTCTTGCGCGACGACCTTGGATTATCGGGCCATCTCTTCCGCCAATCTGGAGGAAGTGATCGGGAAAGAAACTTATGAGCTCGTCAACAAGCTGATCCAGGAAGTCAACGCTTATTACTATATCAATCTGAACGACAGTGACTTCATGACGCGGTTTTCCCTGCATATCAAGAATCTGCTTGTCCGTTCCAGAAACAATCTCTATTCGAAGAACCCGTTGACGAACAATATCAAACGGAGTTGTCCGCTGTTATATGAAACCGCCGTCGCGATGGCGAAGCATATCCATGAGTATACCGGTATTTCGATCAACGATGATGAGATTGCCTATATCGCTTTCCATTTAGGCGGCGCGATCGAAACGCAGCGGAATCTTGAAGAAAGGGTCAATTGCGTCCTTTATTGTCCAACCTATTACAATACGGATCTCAGACTGAACGATTCGCTGAATCGGAATTTCAATGAACAGATCAATATCGTCAATATCGTCACCAATGAAAACGAACTGAAACGGATCGGAAATGCGGATCTGATTTTGTCTACGATTCCGTTATCTCTGAAAGCGATCAAGATTCCCGTCCTTACCATCAATCTTTTTTTGAGTCAAAAGGACATCAATGCCATCTTTCAGAGGATCGATGCGATTAAGAAAGATAAGAAGAAAATCGTTTTCATGTCACATCTCAATAAGATCTTGAATCCGAAGTTCTTCCGCAGAAATCTTCCTTTCCTGAATGAGAACGAAGCGATCGAGTATATGTGCACCGTTTTAGTCAAGGAAGAGTATGTCACGGACACATTTATCGATGAGATCAAAGACCGGGAGCGTATGTCGTCGACCGCTTTCAATAATCTGGCGATTCCGCATTGTATGAAGATGAATGCACAGAAAACCGGTATGTTCGTGATCATCAACGAAAAACCTACCCAATGGGGCAATAACCAAGTGAATCTTATCTTGATGCTGAGTATCAACCGTAACGACAGAAAACTCTTTAACGAGGTGTTCGAGACCTTGACGATGATTTTAACAGAACCTGAAGCCATGAAAGAGGTTCTGAATTGTACGACTTATGAAGAGTTCATCCAGACCTTGGTGGAAAGAATTTAAGTTGCTCATCAGCTTCCAACGACGGATTGATTGGTAAGAAACTGTCCCTGTTGATCAATACGGTCTCTATGGGAATCTCGGGTTACGCACTAAAAAACCCGTTTAGGGGTTTATTGGAAGAATATTTTCACTAGAAACAGAACGCGCTTAGGAGCGATTTTTACTGTCTTCCCTCGATGTCTTTGATCAGATCGACGCGTTGTTGGTGACGTCCGCCTTCATAGATTCCGTCCAGCCACTCATTGACAATCATCCGTGCCAACTCTTTACCGACGACACGGGAGCCTAATGCAAGAACATTGGTATCATTGTGTTCGCGCGACAGTTTTGCCGAATAGGGGTCCGAACAACAGACGCAGCGGATGCCGTTCACTTTATTCGCGGCGATGGAGACGCCGACACCGGTGCCGCAAAGCACGATCCCTTTATCGACTTCACCTTTGGCGACCAAGTCGGCCACTTTTTCAGCATAGGTCGGATAATCGACGCGTTTTGAGGTATAGGTTCCGCAGTCGACGACCTCGATATTCCGTTTTTCCAATTCATCGATGATCGTCGCTTTCAATTCGATTCCGACATGATCATTTCCTATCGCTATTTTCATTCGTCATTTCCTTTATGTTTCTTGAATGCATAAATCCCTGCGCCGATGATACCGTCCTCGATCGCCGACGCGGCATAATGGGCGTTGAACGTCGTTCTTGCGGTTTCGTTGCGCAAGAATCCTTTGATATTGTTTTCCAGTTGTTCACGGGGGAAATCGATCATATTGATGACACCGCCGCCGAGGATGATGTTAGTGACATCCAGGAGGTTGATTTCGGTCGTGATGGCGATCGCCAGGTTATGGATGAATTCGACCAACGGTTCTTTTTCTCCATGAAGCGTAAATATTTGTTCAAACGGTGAATCGCTGAAATATTCCTGATGAATTTTCTTCAATTTGACGCCTGACACCAATGTTTCGACACAACCGATACCGCCGCAGCCACAGATATCATGGGCTTCATGCATTGGGATATGGCCGATTTCACCCGCCGAACCATGATCGCCGGAAACCATTTGATGATTCATCTGAATGGCGTTCCCGAATCCGGTACCCAGGTAAAAAGCCAAAATCGACGGGACATGATCCAGCCCAAGACTATGGACATCATGCGCGAACAGGAAATTCGTGTCTTTTTGAACATAGACAGGTAAATTCAAGGACGCCGAAAGTGCCATGAGATAATCCTTCCCTTCAAGTTTGCGCTGATTGGGAACAGAGATCACTTCGAGTGTTTCAGGATCGACAATCCCGGGATAGCCCATCGAAATCGCCACAAGATCGTATTTCGTTTGCCACGCTTCAACAAACCGGGTGACAAAGCCTGAAAAGTCGTCGACCAATCGGTCGGTAGGAATTTTCTGAATTTCATAGATGTGTTGATTTTGATCGACAAATCCGAGCCGTGTGAACGTACCTCCGATGTCCATTCCAAGGACATACGGGGTCGATGCTTTCACTTTATGAGATCCGTTGACAAAGGCTTTGATTTCTTCATAGCCTTGATTGAGGTCGGGATAATTGAACAGACAGGTGCCCAATATGAATATTTCCGCACCGAGTTCGATATAACGGTTGAAGGTCGAAAAATTATTCGAGCCGTCGATTTCGATCATATAGCTATAGTCAGATTGTTTCTTCAAATCATGAAATGCTTTGATTTTAGGCAGTACTTCTTCCATCATTTTCTGGCCGGCAAACCCTGGTTCCACCATCATCACCGTGACTTTATCGATCAACGGGAGAAAGATGAGCACATCTTCGATCCGATCGCCCGGGCTGATTGCCAACCCTGCACCGATATGTTGATCCTTGATCTTTTGGATGATGCGGAATGCGCTTTCGCCTACCGTGCTGACATGGAAACTGATACAGTTGACGCCGATCGTGATCAGTTCGTCGATATATTTTTCAGGATCGCTGACCATCAGATGGACATCGATGGGTTTGGTCGAATATTGTTTCAATGAACGGACATAGTCCAGCGAGAGGGTAAGATTAGGCACAAAGTGCCCATCCATGATGTCAATATGATAGGTGTCGGTATTTCGATCGATGATCGCGATTGTCGTTTCCAGTTTGAATGGATCTGCGCACATCATCGATGTACTGAATTTATACATTGGGTTACCTCTTTCATCATTTTGCGCCCTGGATGGGCAAATGCACCGAAATCAATGAATACTTACTTCTTGGTGACTAAGGATAACGCTACCGGAACACTCTTCGCGACGGTCTTGCCCGCGAGGTAGTCCAATGCGCTCTGAGCGGCGACGGCACCGATCTGGACGGGTTGTTGAGCGACGGTCGCAGCCATTTCACCGGCGTTGACGGCGTTGACAGCATCCGTGATGGCATCGAAACCGACGACTTTGAATTCTTTGACGGCTGCGTTGGCTTTTAAGGCTTGGACGGCTCCGAGAGCCATTTCATCGTTGGCGGCGAACACTAATACTTTCGCCGGGTTGCCGTTGGCAGCCAAGAACGCTTCGGTGACGGATTGTCCTTCAGCGCGGCTCCAGTTGGCAGTGATCGATTTCGTGATGTTGGCAGCGCCGAAGATCGCTTGGAAACCGGCACTACGGTCGGTCGCGGCAGATGCGCCGGCTTGGCCGAGCAGTTCGAGAACTTTGAAATCAGCGGTGTAGAAGGTCTTCAGGAATTCGCCGGCCATTTTTCCGCCTGCGACGTTGTCGGAAGCGACATGGGCGACGACAGTCCCGGAAGCGGCACTGCGGTCAACGGTGATGACGGGGATACCGGCGGCGTTGGCTTCAGCGATTTTGGTTCCTACTGTGGTGCTGTCGACCGGATTTAGCAGAATCATGTCGACTTTCTGGGAGATCAAATCTTCAATCTGAGCAGCTTGTTTGGAAGCATCGTTATCGGCTCCGAGTGAAACCAATGTATAACCCGAACCTTTTAGAACGCCTTCGATACCGGCTTTAATGTCATTAAAGAACGGGTTGGTGAAGGTTGAGGCCGCAAAACCGATCTTCATCGATTTTTTGGGTGCTGCTTTACATGCCGCAAATCCAAATACAATGAATACTGTCAGCAATAGAACGAGCAATTTCTTAAACATAGTATTCCTCCTGCGTTTTTGGTCGCCACCGCCTGTATCTAAAATCATTTCTGATTTAGTACCTATCTTTTACGATCGAAGATGACTGCCGCGATGATGATCAAGCCGGTGATGATCTGTTGGAGATATGCCGAAGTTCCAAGCAGATTCAACCCGTTGGTCAATACGGCGATGATCAGAATGCCGATCAAGGTCCCGAATACTTTGCCGCGTCCGCCGGACAGACTGGCTCCCCCGATGACGACAGCCGCCACCGCGTTCATTTCGTAAGATAATCCGGCGGTCGGGACTGCGGAGTCGATCCGCGAAGTCAAGATTACGCCGGCCAGAGCTGCGAGAACTCCGGAGATCATATAGACATAGACCAGATTCCGTTCGACGTGGATACCGCTCAGTTTCGCCGCTTTGATATTTCCGCCGATCGCATAGACGCGCTTGCCGAATACCGTACGGGTCAGGATGAAAGCAAAGACGCCGAATATCAAGATTAAGATATAGACGGGGATCGGGACGCCCAGGAAGTTGCCACGGCCGACCCAGCCGATGAACCCTTCACCCAGCTTCGAGACCGGAACACCGTCGGAAATATAGAGGGTCAGCCCGCGGATCGCCATCATCGTGCTTAAGGTCGCGATCATCGGCTGCAGTTTGCCTTTGGATATGAGTAATCCGTTCAAGAATCCGATGAATGCTCCGACCAATACGGAAGCGACGAACGCGAGCGGGGATGTGACGCCCGAGATGATCAGTTTCGCCATCACCATACTGGAGAAAGCAAGCGTCGATCCGACCGACAAATCGATGCCGGAAGTTAAGATGACGACCATCATTCCGAAGGCGATCAATCCATTGATGGAAGCCTGACGGAGAATGCTCAATAAGTTATAGGAAGTGAAGAACGCGTCCGAGATGATCGACATGATGATCATCAACGTCACGAATCCCAAAAGCGGTATATTCTTGACGACATTCTTTTTGAGGAAAGCGATCACTGTCTTCTTCTCCGGTAATTTAAATCCTGATTTCGCCATGGTTCGTGTCCGATCCTCCCATCATAAAGTTCATCACCATCTCGTCGGTCAAATGATCATTGACCAGACTTGTCATCAGATGGCCTTCGCGCATCACGTATATCTTGTCTGCGACACCGAGCAGTTCCACCAGTTCGGAAGAAACGACGATGATGCCGATTTTTGCTTTCTTAAGTTCGAAGATCATCTCATAGATCTGTTTTTTCGCATTCACATCGATACCGCGCGTCGGTTCATCCAAGATGAGGATGGCGGGATTGTTGGCCAGCCATTTCGCCAGGACGACTTTCTGTTGGTTACCGCCGCTCAGCTCATTCGCCAATTGCTGGTAATCACGGCATTTGAGACGTACACGGTTGGTATAGTCATTGGTCGTCGTCTTGGTTTTCTTGTCATTGATGATGAATTTCCGGCTCAGCCATTTCAGGTTATTGAACAGGACATTATCGTTGATGCTGAAGTCCAGGAAGAGACCTTCTTCTTTACGGTTTTCCGTGACATAGCCGATCCCCAACGCTTTCGCCTGGGGTACTGAATTGATCGATACTTTCTCTGAATTGACGAAGATTTCGCCGCCGTCGCATTGATCGACGCCGAACAAGACATTCATGATTTCGGTACGTCCGGCACCCATCAAGCCTGCGAAGCCGATGATTTCACCTTCATGGAGTTCGAAACTGACATCCTTGAATTTGCGGTCGCGGGACAAGTTGCGTACTTCCAGCAACATCTTTCCCTGTTCGACGACAGGGCGCGGCGGGAATAGTCCGCCTAATTCATATCCGACCATGCTTTTGACCACATCGTCGAAGGTCACTTTGGAAATCTGCTCGCGCTTGACGAGTTTCCCGTCGCGCAAGATCGTGATCGAGTCGCAAAGCTCAAAGATCTCTTTCATCCGATGCGAGATATAGACGATCGATTTCCCGTCGGCTTTCAGTCTTCGGATGACAGCGAACAATGCGTCGATTTCTTTTTCGGTCAATGCCGAGGTCGGTTCATCCATGATGATGAGTTCCGCGTCATTCACCAAAGACTTCCCGATTTCAAGCATCTGCTGCATACCGACTGAGAGTTCTTTGACTTTCAGATTGTAGTCAAGTTCGATTCCGAGACGTTTGAAGATCCCGTCGGCGATCTTTTTCTCTTCGGTTTCGTTGATCACCCCGTTGCGGGTGATCTCTTTTCCAATGAACAGGTTCTCTAAGACCGTCATATGTCCGAACACATTCAGTTCCTGATTGACGATCGCGATTTTCCTGGATTCGCTGTCTTGGATGTTCTTGATATGGCACAATACATCATCGATGTAGATTTCGCCTGAATCCGAAGTATAGATCCCTGACAAGATTTTCATCAGCGTCGACTTCCCGGCACCATTCTCGCCGATCAGGGCATGGATCTCGTTCTTGTCGACATGGAAGTCGACATCGAAAAGAACCTGTACCGGGCCGAACAGCTTATTGATTTTTCTCATCTCAAGCTTCATTATTCGGCGTCCTCGGTGAAGTGTACGTTTGACTGCAGGATGATATTGGCATAGGGCGTCATTTCGCCGGTACGGATGATCGCTTTGGAATTCTTGCTTAGGGCTTTGAACTCGGTATGGGTGCACCACTCGATCATCGTCTCGGGGACCATCTTTTTGATTTCTTCATAGATCGTGGGATTGTTGACTTTGATTTCAGATGCGATGTAGACCTTTTCGATCCACATGTCAGCCAGGACAAGACGCAGGACATCAAGGAATGAAGGAAAACCTTTCGATAAAGCCAAATCGATTTTTTTCGTTCCAACCGGAACGGGCAGTCCCGCGTCGGCGATGCAGATTTGATCCGTATGGCCTAAATCTGTAAGCACTTTGGTGATATCGCTGTTAATGATTCCAAGTTTTTTCATATAGTTCGCTCCTTACTCTGTCATAGGCGCCTTGCGCGCCCATGCACATGCATGTCATACTTGCCACTTTGATCCCCAATTCCACGGCTTCTTTCATCCCAAGATGGTTACCGATGCCTGTCGCGAATCCGGCTACGAAGGAATCCCCCGCCCCGGTCGTATCGACGACGTCGAGCTTTTGCGAAGGAGCGATAGTGGGAACGTTCCCATTAAAATACATGACGCCCCGGCTGCCCATCGTGATGATCAGCTTCCCGGCATAACGTTTGACCAAACCTTCAAAATCGTCGGAATGGAACAGATATTCCGTTTCTGTTTCATTCGGGATCAGATAATCTACTTTATCGATGATTTCATCAGATAGAGGT
>JBAVGP010000063.1:0-5067 GCA_049684955.1 Erysipelotrichaceae bacterium | reverse complement strand
ATTCACGATAAGTCACATAGCCGACTTTGAGTTCCTGCTTGAACTTTTCCGGCGGGTTGACCATCTTCTGCATCGCGTGGTTCAACGCGTCGATGCCCGCGACGCCCGAGTATTTGGGCGCCAAGATCTGGATGTCGTTGATCCCGTAACCTTTGTTTAGGGCTTCATTGACCACATGCAAAACGACATTGCGGACGTCATGAACTTCACAAGGGAGCCAACGGATATCCTTGTTGAAGTCGGAAGCATCACTGATGCCTTGACGGATGCGATGGGCCAGTTCGATGACATCCGAGCCTTCCTTCTGACGGTAGATGTGCGAAAGGGCGATGACCGGGAAACGGCGACTCAGGATCATGTCGCGCAGGGTGCTGCCCGGTGCGACCGGCGGCAGTTGGTCGCGGTCGCCGACGATGAGGATTTTCTTGAATTGTTGTCCCGCCTTCAGTAATTGCGCGAACAGCCAGGGATCGACCATCGAGAATTCGTCGATGATGATCATATCGATGCTTAGAGGTTCGGACTCGTTGCGTCCGAAGGTATTGGACTCGAGGTCCCACTTCAGCATGCTATGGATTGTGTACGAGTCGGCGCCGGTCAGTTCGCTCATGCGTTTGGCGGCCCGTCCGGTCGGTGCGCAGCAGGCGATGCTGGCATGCGGATACAGAAATTTGAAGAGCGAGATCATCGCCCCGACGACCGTCGTCTTACCGGTTCCCGGTCCGCCGGTCAAAATCGTCAAGGGTTCGCTGAAGAATGTCCGGATCGCCTCGATCTGGCTCGCGTCATACAGGATGCCTTTGACATCCTGCAATCCGTTGATGCCTGTTTCCAATTGATAAGGGTCGAAGGGTTCCAGCGGGATCATCGGAAAATTGTCGAAGTAGCGCGCGATCGTCGTTTCGCTGTCGTATTGGGAAGGGTGATAGATGCGGTTTGTCTCGCTGATCAGTTTGCCTTCATGGATACATGCGTTGATCGTGGCATCCGGATCGAAATCGATCCCGTAAAGCTGACGCTGCAAGACATCGATCAGCCGGTCATAAAGTACGAAACTGTCGCCGCTGCGCATGCACTCTTCCATGACCGAAGACGTCGCGGCGGCTTTGACCCGTCGCGGATCATCCATTTCGACACCCATCGACAATGCAAGTTTGTCGGCGGTCTTGAAACCGATGCCGTCGACTTCATCGACCAGACGATAGGGATTCTCCTGGATCAGTTCCAAAACTTTAGGTCCGTAGATGCGGTCCAGCCGCATGATGTTGCGTATGCCCAGACCATGGGTCGTGAAGAAACGGATCGCTTCTTCCTGATCACCTGGTAAAACCAAGCCCTCTTTTATGGCCTGTTTCTTCTTGGGCGTCGTGCCAGGCACCGCGTCGATCGCATTGGGATCATCACGTAAAATATAGAGCGCGTTGGCCGACAAGGTATCGACGATGACCTGCGCAAAGCGCCGTCCGATGCCCGGAAAGAGCGGGGAGCTCAGATACGCCACGACGCTCGAAGGATCACTCGGCAGAATCCTGCGTGCGGACTGTACGATGAACTGCATCCCGAAACGCGGATGTTCCTTGTATTCGCCGACCAAGTTATAAAGGACATCCTTCACCAAGGCGGGGAAATAGCCTGTGATCGTGATGTCTTTTTCAGTCAGATCATAAAGCCGGAACTTCGCGACGGTGAACGAGTTGCTTTCGTTGCGATAGATGACAGTTCCGATTTTACCTGTGATTTCACTTTCGTCGATCATAGTCACCTCGCGATCAGCGCGAACAGCATGCCCAGCGCGTTATAGGAAAAATGTAAAAGCATCGGTCCGAAAATGTTGCCTGTTTTCTCATACGCGACCGAAAGGAAAACCCCCAATACCGCGTATAAAGGAAAGAACCAGAGTTCGGTAAAGTGGCCGGATCCCAAAGCGACGCCGATATGGATCAAGGAAAACGCGGACGCGCTTAGGATCAGCGGCACCCAATACATGCCTTTGGAACGGAAATAACGGTAGAACGCGCCGCGGAAAACCAGTTCCTCGACGATCGGCGCGAACAACACGGTCAAAACCAATGTGAAAACGGGGAATTCACCCAGCAGTTCGTTAAGCGATGTCTGATTGCCCGACGTCGCCTGTCCGCTCAGCCACGAAATCAGCACCGCCAGTACGATCGATGTGATATACATGATTGGAAAGATCGATACGACGGTGCGCAAGGTAGGCTTCACGCGACCCCTTATTGCTTCCCACGACTCAGCCAACAACGGCCAAGCCAGCCAAAGTGTGACAAGGAACGTCGTTGCGTATAAAACCACCAGCGACCAAAGAGGATAGGTCTTAGCGGCAGGGTTATTTAGCTTGATGATGACCGAAAGGATGATCGGATAAAGGTAGTTGTGGCCGAGGAAGTAATTCAGGATCAATCCGGCAGCCCGCGCAAAACCGAATCTGGCGATCGGCCGATCAAGCTCGCGGTTACGCACTGAAAGCCTCGAGGATACGGGTTTCCAAGGGTTTGCCTTTGAAGAACACATCTTCGATCACACCGCCTCCCAGACAGACATCGTCCAGATAAAAGACCGCTTCCTGTCCCGGGGTCACGGAAGAAATCGGATGATCAAAGGTCACATGAAGTAAGCCGTCGGCACGCATTTTAATCGTGACCGGCGAATCCTGCTGACGGTAGCGGAATTTCGCGCTCACATGCATTTCTTCCGTTAGGTTCAACGGATTGAACCAGTTCAGGTGGGAGACCGTGCAAGCTTCCGAAAACAGCCAAGGGTTGTCTTCCAACCGTGCGACATACAGCTCGTTCTTTTTGACATCTTTGCCGACCACGAACCAGGGACCCAGATTGCCGCCGATCCCCAAGCCTTTGCGCTGGCCGATCGTATAATAGAGGACGCCTTGATGGAAGCCCAACACATCCTTCGTTTCGATATCGATGATGACGCCTTTTTTGGAAGGCAGATAGTTTTTCAGGAATTCACGGAAGTTGCGTTCGCCGATGAAGCAAATGCCGGTCGAATCCTTCTTCGTCGCCACATCCAATCCCAACTTCAATGCGATTGATCGCACTTCGTCTTTTTTCATTTCGCCGATTGGGAAAAGGGTATGATTGAGTGCGTCGATCGGCATCTGGCACAGGAAATACGTTTGATCCTTATTATTGTCGACGGCGCGCAGCAATTCGCTGTACTCATCCGTATGGTTCACTCTCGCATAATGGCCGGTCGCCAGCCAATCGAAACCCAGTTGCTTCGCGAAGTCGTAGAACGCCGCGAATTTGATATGCTGGTTGCATAAGATGTCCGGATTGGGGGTTCTTCCGCGGCGGTATTCCGCCAAGAACGTCGTGAAAACATCGTCCCAGTATTCCTTTACGAAATCGACACGATGGAGTTTAAGTCCGAGTTTATCCGCCACGGCCTTGGCATCTTCATAATCCTGTTCTTGCGAACATACTTCGTCGCCCAGCGTCGGATTGCCTAACAGGTCGTTGTTGGTCATGGAATCCCAGTTGCGCATGAAGGCACATTCGACTTCATGACCCTGTGATTTCAGCACATACGCGGCGACGGCGGAATCCACGCCGCCCGATAAGCCTACTAAGATTTTCATGGTTCACCTCAAATCCAGTTAATTATATCATAGTTGAAACAATCTCAGAAAAGACGGCATAAAAAAAGCGATCTTGCGATCGCTACTTGGTTGCGTGGACGGTGTCGGCGGCGATGGCGCCGTCGCCTTTGCGGATATGTCCGCAAGCCGGGAAATTGGGGCAGTCCGTATCGCAGGATGCGACCGCGATATTGCGGAGCTCCGCGGGGATGAACGCGCCGATTTCTTCCTCATCATAACCGACCAGGAAATTCCGTTCGTTCAGGATGATGGGACGTTTCAATACGGAAGGATTCTGTTGGATGAAACGGACAAGTTCCTTGATGGAGAGTTCGTCCAAATCGATCTTGCTTTCTTGGATGATCTTCGAACGTTTGGAAATAATGTCTTCCGTTCCGTTCTCGCTCCGCATCAGCAAATGCTTGATCTCGTTCTCGTTGAGCAACGTGGAGAATATATTTTTTTCGATGAATTTTAGGTTCCGGTCTTTCAGCCATTGTTTGACTTTGCGACAGGAAGCGCAACCGGGGGATGTATATACGACTATCATGGGAGGTACCTCCTTTTCCATAGTATAAACCAGCACCTTACATTTTAATAGTGGGTAAATGTCAATATATTGAAATCCATTCTCATTTTCATGAAATTTACATCACAATACTTTCAGAATGTGTGAATGCCTCACATATTCGCAAGTATAATGATTCTTTGCGGCGGACTTGCGAAAAAGCGTCAATCGTGGTTAAATATCCTAAAGACAAAGAACGGATGAAGTAGACATTGTTTCCGGTAACATAGCGAGGTCCTGCTGGGTGGAAGGGATCCAAGGAACGATGTTGAAATGGGATCCGGGAGTCGAAAAAGGCGGACGTCTTTTTCCGGGAGACCGTTATCGCAAAGCGGCCGAAAGGCAATCCGGGTGGTACCGCGCGCAAGCGCCCCAAGACGGACTTTTTTATTGTTGAGGAGGAAAACACATGAAACGGATGTTAAGCGGCATCAAACCCAGTGGTCAGCTGACCCTGGGAAACTACATCGGAGCCCTGAAGGAGTTCGTCAATTATCAGGATGACTATGAGATGATCATCTTCATCGCCAACCTGCATTGTCTGACCCAATACCAGGATCCCGAAGAACTACGGACCAACCTGCGCGATACGATCGCACTCTATTTGGCATGCGGACTCGACCCGCGTAAATCGATCATATTCATGCAGTCGGATGTCATGGAACATGCCCAGTTAGGATTCATCCTCAGCTGCAACACCTACCTTGGCGAACTCAACCGCATGACCCAATATAAGGATAAATTAGCGAAGGGTGAAGCCGCGATGACCTCGGGATTCTATTCCTATCCGACCCTGATGGCGGCAGATATCTTGATGTATGACCCCGACTTCGTCCCGGTCGGCGAAGACCAGAAACAACACGTCGAGCTGACCCGCGAT
>JBAVGP010000062.1:0-9035 GCA_049684955.1 Erysipelotrichaceae bacterium | reverse complement strand
ACTATCCGCTGCATATCACGGTCTTGAACCTGATCGGGAAAAAGTGATGCTGCATATCGTCCTCTACCAGCCCGAGATCCCGCAGAACACAGGCAACATCATGCGCACCTGCGTCGCTTTCAACATGCATCTCCACTTGATCCGTCCATTGGGATTCCGCATCGACGAAAAGTCCGTGCGCCGCAGCGGGATGGACTATATGGAAGAATTGCAAATGAGCGTCTATGATGACTGGAACGATTTCGCGATGAAAAATAAAGGTGATTTCTTCTATATCACACGATATGGGAAAAAAGCGCCTGACCAGGTCGTTTATCATATCAACGATCAAGATGTCTATCTGGTTTTCGGCAGGGAAAGCACGGGCATTCCGAAAGCCATCCTGCGGCCTAACATCGAACGGTGTCTGCGCTTGCCGATGGTGGCCGACGCCCGCAGCCTGAACTTGTCCAACACCGTCGCGATCATGGCTTACGAAGTACTCAGACAAAACGGATTCGACGGATTGGCGCGGACGGAAGTGTTGAAAGGGGAGGACTGGCTGATGCAAGATGCATAAGATGGATCGTTTCTTTGCGACCTACGATCGTCGCATTACCGTGGTTAGCGTGTTGATTGTCTTGTTGGGGGCGCCGCTGTGGATCGGACAGATCAAAGTCGGTAATCTTTTGATGACGATGAAAACGACCGAGGATCTTTTCAAACTGACCGAAGGTTCGATCATCTCGGCGATGTTCGCCACGCGTTTCATGGCGGCTTATCTTTCCGGCGCCTTCACCCTCAAGAATCTTCTCCTGGCGATCATCGATTCGCTGCGTTTCGCCGAAATCCTCTGGCTGATCTGCGTCGTGTATCTGGCGACGATGCATCCCTTAAATCCGCTCCATAAAGCGCTGCGGTGGTCCGCCTTGAGTCTTTTCGCTCTGCAGGGGATTCTATATGTCTTTGTCTTTTATGCCCTGTATTCAGCTTATAACACCGGTAACGCAAACACCGCGACGGCGCTGCTTTCCGCCTTGGGTTTCGCGCTGGTATCCTTCTCGCTGATCGAAGCCTGGATGGCGACGCTTTCCGCATTGAGCGCGCTGTTTACTATGTTTCATAAGGAAAACAGTTAATGTGTTTGATATTATCGTCCACATTGTCTATAATACATAACGAGGTGATTTTATGATCGAGAATATGAGCGACCTGGTATCGTTGTTGATGATCGCGCTTCTGTTTTTCGGATTCGGCTATCTCATCCTGCGGGATTTCATCCATCATCGCCGTCGTAAAGTCATGGAAGAAGAGATTGAATATTACAAAGAGAGGTAACACAAGAAACTCCGGAGGAATCAAATGTTCACAAAAGCCTATAACTCACCCAACGCTCCCGAAGCGATCGGACCTTATTCTCCTGCCCTGAAACTGGGTGATTTCGTTTATCTTTCAGGTCAATTGCCCCTGGATCCCCAAACCGGCGCTTTGATCAGCGACGATATCCAAGAACAGACCTATCAAGTCCTGAAGAACATCGAAGCGGTCTTGAGCGAAATGAATCTCGAAACCCGCCACATCGTCAAGACCACGGTCTATCTGACCAATCTGGAAGATTTCAGCGCGATGAACGAAATCTACGCGACCTATTTCGCCCAACCGTACCCGGCGCGCGCCTGCGTCCAAGTAAGCGGTCTGCTTAAAGGTGCGAAGATCGAAATCGATGCGTTGGTAATCGATACCTTAGTCTATGAACAACAAGCTGCCCAGCAGAATTCCTGCGGATGCGGTGAAGAAGGCTGCGGCGATGGGTGCGGCGAAGGTTGTGGTGAAGGATGTGAATGCGGGGGTGAAGCGGACGACCAAGAAAATACTGCTGAAACCTGCGAAGACGGCTGCTGCGGCTAGACCGTCTTCTTTTTTTTGGAACCGAGCTTCATTAATCAGGAAAACAGCACTTGAGTGCGTATGAGTCTGATGAGGTGGCCACATGAATCCAAACGAAGTGCTTTATCTTCGTACGACGCGTCTCGGGACGCAGGTCGTCACGGAGCACCAAATCTATATGGTAGCGGAAAAAGCCGAGGCCTATCTTGAAAACTGGTGTCTTGTCCACGGCAGCAGTCTGCGCGGAAGCGCGGATGTCGTGCGGCATCATTTGAAAATAACCCAAAAACTGCCGGTGTTGGTCAATCCCCACGGCAGTCTGTTTTTCTTTCCCACCTTGTCGCGCGAGCATCCCGACTGCATCTGGATCAACGCTTCCAAAGTGCTGAAACTGAAGGAATCGGAACACGGGACGTTGGTGCGTTTCGTAGGCGGCGAATTGCTGCTGGACATCGGGATACGCTCCATCCGCATGCAGATGAAACGCTGCGAACTGCTGAAAAGCCGTCTTTATCAGCCGTATCCGCCAACAATCCGTCGATAAAACCGGATTTTCTGCGTATAATGGATATCAAGAGGTGAACATGAACCAACGTCGGCGTAAAGACATCCAAACATTCCTGATGGTCGTGATATCGGCGCTGGTCTATGCGTTCGCGATCAAGGTTTTCGTTCGGGCAGGCGCGCTTTTTCCAGGCGGTTTCACCGGCGTCGCGCTGCTTTTCACGCGCTACATGTTGGATTTCCACGGCATCAGCATTCCGTTCGGGGTCGTGTACGCGCTGCTGAACCTTGTTCCGACCGTGCTGGTCTATAAGTATGTCGGCAAGCGTTTCGCGCTGTTCAGCGTGTTGCAATACGCCTTGGTTTCATTGTTCACGCTCATCCTTCCGACCATCATGCTGACCGGCGACATCTTCCTGATCGCGGTGTTCGGCGGTATCCTCGGGGGCTTCGGGATCTCTTTGGCGCTCAATGCCAACGCGAGTACCGGCGGGACGGATTTCATCGCCATCTACTTCTCCAACAAGACGCATACCGAGACATGGAGCTATATCATGTACGGCAATATGATCGTGATCCTGCTGGCCGGCTTCCTGTTCGGATGGGATAAAGCCTTGTATTCGATCGTCTATCAGTTCTGTTCCACGTATGTCGTTTCACAACGCCATATGCGCTTCAAACTGCGCGCGCTGAATCTGATCACCGACCATCCGGACGAAGTCAGCGCCGCCATCTATGCGATTTCACGCCACGGCATCACACGCATCTGGGGCGAGGGCGGCTACAGCCATCAGACCAAATGCATGCTTTATATGGTCGTCAATGCGTTCGAAGTCGACGAAGTGGTGGAGGCGGCACGCCAGGTCGATCCCAAGGTCTTCATCAGTATTTCAAGCACCGAACGCGTGATCGGAAATTATACCCAAAAACCACTCGAATAATGTTGCTTTTTTTAGCGAAATATGGCAAAATCAGTATGTCTTTTATCGAGAGATGGGGTAGAGAGTTAGCTCAATGACCCCACACCAACCTGCTTTGCAAGGTGGTTCTGCTAACGGCGATAACGGAGAACCTACGACACGTACACCTTCTCGTTTTTCGGCGAGAAGGTGTTTTTCGTAAAAGCAACACATAGGAGGAACCCAACATGAGAGATTATCTATTCACATCGGAAAGCGTCACCGACGGTCATCCCGACAAGATCTGCGATCAGATCGCAGATTCGATCCTGGACGCCGCCCTGGCGCAGGACAAAGATTCCAAGATGGCGGTCGAAGCGACGATCAAGGATGAACTGATTTTGGTATATGGCGAGGCCAACACGAAGGCGACGATCGATTTCGCGAAGATCGCGACGGATGTGCTGCGCAGCATCGGTTATGACGAGGAATACGACGTGATCGTCAAAGTCAGCGGCCAATCAGCCGAGATCAACCAAGCGGTGACCGGACATCAGGAAATCGCGGCCGGCGACCAGGGCATCATGTTCGGTTACGCCACCAACGAGACCGAAAACTATATGCCCTTGGCGATCGACACCGCACATAAGCTGGCTCAGCGTCTTTGCGCGCTGCGCTGGGAAGACAAGCGCATCAAACCGGACGGCAAGACGCAGGTCACGGTCCTCTACCATGACAATAAACCTGTTTCCATCGATACAATCGTCGTTTCGACCCAGCATGTCGCCGACATCAGCCAGGCGCAACTGCATGAACTGGTTAAGAAAGAAGTCATCGACAAAGTCGTCGATCCGAAATGGATCACCAAAGATACCAAATATTTCATCAATCCGTCGGGTTCGTTCATCGTCGGCGGTTCCTTCGGGGACAGCGGGACGACCGGACGCAAGATCGTCGTCGATACTTACGGCGGCATGGGACGTATCGGCGGAGGCTGCTTCAGTTCGAAGGATCCTTCGAAAGTCGACCGTTCGGCAGCGTATTATTCCCGTTTCGTCGCTAAGAACCTGGTCGCCGCGGGATTGGCCGACCGTTGCGAAATCCAATTGTCCTACGCCATCGGGCAGACCCGTCCGATATCGCTGCTGGTCGAGACATTCGGCACGCACCATATCGACCAGGACGCGATTTACGCCTGGGTCAACCGCAATTTCGATTTCAGCGTCGGCAACATCATCCGTGAACTCGATCTGCTGAAACCGATCTACCGCCGGACCTCCAATTTCGGCCACTTCGGCCGCGACGGCTTCAGCTGGGAAGCGCTTAAGACAACCAAGTAACGGAAATATCCGTTGCTTTTTAATTTACTTTTCCAGCGTGCTATGCAATACTTAACTATGTTAATTATTAACCCCCTTAAGTAAAGGAGAACGATGGAATCTAAACTCAAAAACGAACGGATCCAGCAGATGATCGCCGCCATGGAGCGGTTACGCCGGACGCAGAAATCGATGCGTTCGCATCACGCGCATGAAGGTCCGATCTTTCCGCTGATCGAATTCGCCAATGCCTGCGGCGGGGAAGCGGTCCCCATCAATAAGCTGGCGGAAGTCTTCGGGGTCAGCCCCGCGGCGGCCACGCAGTTCATCAACCGCCTCACCTTTTTCGGCTATGTCACGCGCGAACACAATCCCGCCGACCGCCGTCAGGTGATGGTGAAACTCAGCGACAAAGGCAACCGCAAAGTCGCGATCGCGCAAAGCGAGTTCATGGAGAACATGAGCGGATTACTGGATTATCTGGGCGAAGAAGACAGCGCCAAACTCAATGCGATCGTCGATAAGATCGCCGAATATTTCAACCAAGGAAAGATGGAAACCCATGAAAAAGAAAACCAAGCGTAGACTGATTTGGTTAGTGATCGTCGTCTTGCTGATCAGCGGAGCTGTATTCGCAATCAACTCGATTCGAAGCAGTTCGATGGCATCCGTGAAGAAACAAAGTACGATCGTCGATGTGAAGAAGGGTGATCTGATTCTCTACAGCGTCGCCAAAGGCAAGATTTCTTCCTCCGACACCGCCGATACGAAATTCACCGGCACCCTCAAGAACAACTATGTCAGCATCGGCGACGTCGTCGCCAAGAATTTCCTGTTGGGACAATATACCGACGTGATGCAGAAGACCTTCAATCTGCGCGCCAAGATCGCCGGCATCGTGACCGCCGTGCCCAATCAGGCCAGTCCGGTCTATACCGTCGTCAATCCGAACAAACTTCAGATGGACGTGCAGATCTCCGAAAAAGACATCGCCAAGATCGGACTCGGCCAAAAAGCCATCGTCTATATCGACGCCCTGAATCTGACGGTCGACGGCAACGTCTCCAAGATCAGCCTGATCGGCAATACAACCACCGATTTCACGACTTATACTGTGACGGTCGCCTTTGAAAAGGGCACCCATCCGGTCTTCCTCGGGATGACCGGCAGCGCCAAGATCCAGACCCTCATCAAGAAAAGCGTCTATCTGGTGCCGGTCGAATCGCTGATCGAAAACAACGGAAAAATCTATCTGCTGAAATCCGCCTGGCTCGACAACATGAACAAACCGCAAAGCGACTATTATCTGGAAGTCACCGTCGGCAGCGCGGACATCACGCAGGCCGAAGTCAGCGGCACAGGTCTGGAAGGTTCCAAAGTGGTCATTCTGCCTGCGTTGTCGACATTCACCGGCTTCGGAGGATTCAGGAACAATGCTGCAACTAACTAACGTAACCAAATACTACCAAATGGGCGGCTCGACCGTCAAAGCGTTGGACGGGATCAACCTGACGATCGAAAAAGGGGATTTCACCGCCATTATCGGACCTTCGGGCAGCGGCAAATCGACCCTGATGAACATCATCGGATGCCTTGATATCGTGACCGACGGCGAATATGTCCTCAACGACATCCCAATCAAGAAATACGAGGAAGACGAACTGGCAGACATCCGCAACAAGCAGATCGGTTTCGTGTTCCAGCAGTTCAACCTGTTACCCTCGTTTTCCGCGATGGAGAACGTCATGATGCCGATGACCTACGCGCATGTCAAAAAGAAAGCGCGTGAGAAGAAGGCGGAAGAATTATTGCAGAAGGTGGGACTGGGCGACCGCATGTTCCACAAACCGACCGAGCTTTCGGGCGGTCAGCAACAGCGTGTTTCGATCGCGCGGGCTTTGGCCAACGATCCGGCCATCATATTGGCGGACGAACCGACTGGCGCGCTCGACCAATCCACCGGCAAGGAAGTCCTTGAATTATTGACCCAACTGAACAAACTGGGCAAGACCGTCATCGTCATCACCCACGATATCGGCGTCGCTTCCTATGCCTCGCGCATCCTGACTTTGCGCGACGGCAAGATCGTACATGATACGAGAACGGAGGAGAACGATGTTTAAAGAGTACTTTTCAATCGCCTGGCGATCCGTCATCGCGCATAAAATCAGAGCTTTATTGACGACCTTAGGCGTCGTGATCGGGGTTTCCTCGGTCATCTTGCTGCTATCCTTAGGCAACAGCGCCAAGACCGAAGCCGCCAATCAGATCCGCGCCATCGGCAGCAATCTGATCATCGTGCGCGTCACCGACCAGAACGGCGTATTACCGTCCATCTGGCTCGATGAACTGAAAACCCCGGGGAAACTCGCAGCCTACAGTGAAATCATTTCGGGAAACAACACCTATGTCGTCAACGGGCAGAATTTCGATGTCTCCGTCAACGGTGTCAACCAGAACTACGGGTTCATTTCGAGCCTGACGCTTACCAAAGGACGTTTCCTGTCCAAGATCGACCTGCAGAACAATCTGCCGGTCGTCGTCATCGGACCGACCGTCGCGACCAAGATGTTCCCGCTGAAAAGCAATCCGATCGGGGAGACCTTGGTCATCCAAGGGATCCAATTTAAAGTCATCGGCGTATTGAAAGCGCGCGGAACCAGTTTCAGCGGCGATCTCGACGCCACCGCCTATATCCCGATCGATTTCGCGGGAACGCTCTATCCATTTAGACTCAGTTCGAAATCCTACTATATCGCTTCCGACACGGAAGCCACGGTCGCCACTTCGATGAAGAAGATCGAGACCTATCTCGGCAGCGTACTGCCTTCCGTCAACGATTACACGGTCTTCAGCCAATCGCAGATCCTCAGCGTCATGAATACGCTGATGAGCCTCTTGACGACGTTGTTGGCCGGTATCGCGTCGATCTCGCTGCTGGTCGGCGGCATCGGCATCATGAACATCATGTTGGTGACGGTGCGCGAGCGGACCCGTGAAATCGGCGTACGCAAAGCGCTGGGCGCCAAACGTTCGCAGATCCTGATCCAATTCCTCATCGAAGCGGTCATCATCACGACCTTGGGAGGTCTGATCGGCTTAGGCATCAGTTACATCGGTGCCTTCATCATCCAGTACTTCTCCAACTTCAAAGTCACGGTGGGTCTGGATTCGGTGTTCCTGTCGCTGATCTTCTCGATCACGATCGGTGTTGTCTTCGGGATCTATCCCGCCAACAAGGCGTCGAAACTCGAACCGGTCGAAGCCTTACGTTACGAATAACAGTAATATTCAAAAGCAGTTCAAATCAATGGACTGCTTTTTTTACTTCATTTTGGTAACAACTGAAATTGTTACTGCTCGGATACCGATATCATAACAATCTTCATTCGAACCTTGAATCAATGTTCCTGCAGATAAAACGCCGTGATTCGGCGAAAGGCATGTTTCGCTGCCTTGGTATGGATCGTCAATAGATAGTCATGGAACAGACCGTCGCAAACTTCAGAGGATACGGTCGTCGCCTCCGCCTGTTTCGCAAGCTCGATGAATCGCTCGCAGTCCGGCACCAACATCTCCCTGGTGCTGTAGAAAAGCAGGATATCGCCTAAATCATCCAGGTTGCCGTAGATCGGTGAAACATACGGGTTTTTCACGCCCAGTTCGCCGGCATACCGTTCACCAGCCCAAATCAACCCATCCAAGGGAAGAACCTTATCCAGATCGGATAAATGCAGGATATCCGGATTACTCATGCTTACGTCGAGCCAAGGCGATGCCAAGACCGAATTTTGAGGAACAGGCGTTATCTTTTGATCGCGGATCAACATACGAAAAACCAACGATAATCCGCCGCCCGCCGAATCACCGAAAATCACATAAGTATCATCAGGATATTTCAGCACCAGTTTTTGGTATGCATCGATGACCCATCGGTTCGTGAACGATGCAGTATGTTCGGGAATCATCGGATAATCAAAAAACGTCACCCGAAAGCCATCATCCACAAAGCGCTGCACCATCAGTCGA
This sequence comes from Erysipelotrichaceae bacterium, assembly GCA_049684955.1. Taxonomy (GTDB): domain Bacteria; phylum Bacillota_I; class Bacilli_A; order Erysipelotrichales; family Erysipelotrichaceae; genus GWE2-51-13. The sequence continues at coordinate 418 of JBAVGP010000062.1, read as the reverse complement.
TGCATATAGCTAGCGTCGCAGGCATAGGCTCCGCCGTGGAAGAACAAAATATGATGCTGATTGAAGTTGCTACGTTCGATGGTGGTCACCCGATGCCCATCCAAAAAGAATTCTTCAGCCGAATACGGTTTCTTAAACTTGCTTTCAGCGAGCGATTTGCCATTTGAACGATGCGGGCTTCGAAACTCTCTGAAAATCATTTTCTTGATCAGACCCATATTCGTCCCTCGCTTTCTAGAGGTTTATTTTGCGATAAACCATGTCTTTTACCGAATCGGCAATTGTTTATTTTATCATTTCGTTTGAAACATAACCTGCCTAGATATTGTCCTTAAGTCCGAATGTATCGTGCATATAGGTCCCCTTATCGATCTGATGCAGACGATCTGTCAATTCCTGCAGAAGATTCGGATAACTG
>JBAVGP010000061.1:0-1726 GCA_049684955.1 Erysipelotrichaceae bacterium | reverse complement strand
AGTCAAGCCTGTCGCTTCGGTAAAATCACGTATCGCCTGATGGATCGCTTCGATGGCGAACTGGAAGACGACCGTGCCGTCCATCCCGATCACCTGCGGCTGCTGCTCGTTTTTGACGAGCGGATTGTTTACTGCGATGCCCGGTGCGTAGAGCGAATGTTTGACATCGGTCTTGCGGTAGGCTTTCGACCAGAGATAACTTCCCGTGCCTTCATTTCCGACCAGCGCGGCGCCCGCCCCGTCGCCGAATAAGATGCAGGTCCGGCGATCGTTGAAGTCCATCACTTTCGAGATGACTTCCGCGCCGATCACCAAGATATGCTTGTATTTTCCCGAGGATAGCAGTGCATGCGCGGTTTCGAGTCCGTAGATGAAGCCCGAACAAGCCCCGTTCATGTCAAACGCCAGAATATCCTCACGGCATCCCAACGCATCCGCGACCAGACAGGCGACCGACGGGATCAAGGCGCTCGGCGTGAACGTCGCGACCAAGATCGCGTCGACATCGATCGGATCGATCTTCGCATCGGCCAACGCTTTTTTAGCGGCCTGCAGCGCCAGATCACGGGTATTCTCGTCGGTCACATAACGGCGGTTCGCGATGCCCGAGCGTGAATGGATCCATTCATGGTTGGTATCGACGATCTTCGCCATATCCTCATTTGAAAAAGAATTGACAGGCAAATAAGCGCCTAAGCCCAAAAGTGTGAAACTCATCGCCGGACCTCCCCGAACTTGCGCAAACGCTCATAGCGGTTGGCCAATAACGTATCGATTTTCTGCTTGCGCAGCAGTATCAGTTCTTCCCTCAAATGTTGGGTGAACATCGCCACGACTTTTTCGGGCGCGATATGGATGCCTTCTTCCGGTTCCGGCACGACGATGTCGACAAATCCGTTCGAATAGAGATCCTGCGCGGTCATTTTCATGACATTGGCGGCTTCGGCCGCCCGCGACGCGTCTTTATAGAGGATACTCGAGAATCCCTCGGGTGATAGAATCGAATAAACGGCATGTTCCAGCATCATCATTTTATCACAGATCGACAACGCGAGCGCCCCCCCGCTGCCCCCTTCGCCTAAAACGAAGGTGATGATCGGAACTTTCAGTTGCGACATCTCCATCAGGTTGCGGGCGATCGCTTCGCCCTGCCCTTTTTCTTCCGCCGATATGCCCGGGTAGGCACCCGGTGTATCGACGAAGGTCAGGATCGGACGGCCGAATTTCTCGGCTTGTTTCATGAGGCGCAGAGCTTTGCGATAGCCTTCGGGACTGTTCATCCCGAAATTGCAGGCGAGATTCTCCTGTAAATTGGAACCTTTGCGCTGCGCCAGAATCGTGACCGGCATCCCCAGAAAACGACCTAACGCACCGAACATCGCGTTATCGTCGCCGCTTTGGCGGTCGCCGTGCAATTCGATGAGATCGGTGAACATGGCCTGGATGAAGTAATGTGCGTTGGGCCGTTTCGCATAACGTGCGATCTGGACTTTGGTCCACGGATCAGGATGAGCATAAAGTTCGGTACGGAGAGCTTGCTGCTCTGCGATCAGCAGCTCGAGCGCATCCGCTTCGAGTTCGCTGCGATTCAGTTCGATTTTCAGATCGCTCAGCCGCTCAAGTTTTTCTTGTGTGTTCATCGCAGACCTCCATGCATGCTTAATAAGCTGCCCAAGGTCTTGCGCTGCATGCTTCGCGGGACGATCGCGTCCACGAAACCGTGACT
>JBAVGP010000060.1:0-5517 GCA_049684955.1 Erysipelotrichaceae bacterium | reverse complement strand
ATCTATATTTGTAGGTTGATAAAATCCTTAAAGCGAGTAAGAGTACTCAAACTTCAAAATAAATCTTTTATTCAATCAATGGAAAGTCTATAATATCCATAGAGTTCAAGTGGTCATACCAGTTGGGAGAAACTATGGAAATAACACCGGTAAACAAGACAACGAATGTGCAGGAGATCGTGAAGCAGATTGTCGACAAGATCAAGCTCGGTGAATTGCGGGTCGGGGAGTTTCTTCCCGGAGAACGTTCTTTGGCTGAGAGTTTGCAGGTGAGTCGTCCGTGTCTGCGTGAAGCGTTGAGCGTCCTTGAAATCATGGGACTGATTCGTGTCCGTCAAGGCGGCAAGACCGTGATCGCTCCGTTGGACATGAAACCTTTGTGCGATATGTTATCACCGATTTTATCGTCGGATCCGAAGTTCGATGCGGATCTGGTTCATTTCCGTTCCGTGTTGGAAAGCGATGCGGTACGTTTGGCGGCCCGTAACGGGGCTTCCGAAGAGTTGGGTCTCATTGTCTCGCAGATGCAGGAACAGATCGCAGAAGGGGAGAATATCGCTTCCCAACTCGATATTTCCTTCCATCGCGAGATTTTTAAGTTGAGCGGGAATCTGTTTCTGGCAAAAGCGATGGACTTCGTCGAGAATCTCTTGATCTACAGCGTCCAATACAACCGGACCCATATCTTAGCCCATAGTGAATATTCGGAAACCCTGATGTCCCAGCATCTCGACATCTACAATAAAATCGTGAATCATGACGAAACGGGAGCCGAACATGCGATGCGTCTGCATCTTGAGTTCGTCCTGGATGTCATGAGTGAGGAGCACAAATGAAAATACTCGTATGTATCAAGCAGGTCCCGGATACCACCAAGGTGGAGATCGATCCCAAGACAGGGAGTCTGATCCGTTCGGGCGCAGACGCCAAGATGAATCCTTATGATCTGTTCGCCTTGGAAGCCGCGTTACGTTTGAAGGATCAAGGATTGGCCAGTGTCGAAGTGATCACGATGGGTCCGCCCAATGCGACGGAAGTCTTGAAAGAAGCCTTGGGATTAGGTGCGGATCGCGGCGTTCTACTTAGTGATCGCGGCTTCGCTGGGGCGGATGTCCTTGCGACATCATCGACCTTAAGCCTGGCTATTAAGACTTTGGATCGCCATTATGACCTGATTCTCTGCGGGAAACAGACCACGGACGGCGATACCGCCCAAGTCGGTCCGGCGATGGCGGAACACTTAGGCATCCCACATATCGCATGGGTCGAAGATATCAAAACGATTCTCAAGGATGGCATGGTCGTCACCGCCAACCTGACGAAATGCGTCCAGGAGTGTGCGATCCTGTTTCCGTGCTTGCTTACCATCGAGAAGGACTATGCTTCACCAAGGTATCCTTCCTATGTCAAAATGAAACAATTCGATCCAAGTTCGATCATCACCCTGAGTCTAGAAGATTTGGGTGGGGATGCGGTGAAACACTTGGTGGGATCTTTGGGATCCCCGACTTCCGTCGAACGGATCTTCCCGCCTGAGAATGAGGTCCTCAGTATGCATTGTACAGGGAAACCAAGCGAGATCGCGGACCAACTGGTCGACTATCTCAACCACGAACATTTCGTGATGCGAGGCAACGTATGAGCTACATCAAGATAGAAAATAACAAATGCACCTTGTGTCAGAAATGCATCGAGGTTTGTCCCTTCGACGCGATGAGTCTGAGCGACAACGCGATTGAAATCAACGGGAACTGTAAAGTCTGCGGGATCTGCGTCAAGAACTGTCCCGAGAAGTGCATATTGAAAATCGACGAAGAACGGGTCATGGTCGATAAATCCAAGTATGTCGGGATCGCGGTCGTCGCGGAAAGCCATGAAGGCAAGATGCATCCGGTCGTCGCCGAACTCTTAGGGAAAGCCCGTGAACTTGGCAACAAGATCAACCATCCCACCCTGGCCTATGTGCTGGGGGACGACGTCGACGATGTCATTCAGGATTGCTTCGAATACGGCGCGGATAAAGTCATCGTCGTTCGGCATCCGGAACTGCATGACTTCCGCAGCGATCTCTATGGTGAAATATTGGCTGAAGTCATCAAGCTGACGATGCCCAGTGTCGTATTGACCGGGGCGACGCCTTTGGGCCGTTCCTTGGCACCCAACGTCGCCGCCCGCTTGAAAACGGGCTTGACCGCGGATTGCACAAAACTCGAAATCAAACAAAACACCGATCTCGTCCAGATCCGTCCGGCTTTCGGCGGGAACATCATGGCGCAGATCGTCACACGCTACCATCGCCCCCAATGCGCGACGGTACGGTATAACGTCTTCCGGGCGGATCCGCGGATCGTCGGAAGAACCGGCGAAGTCTTGGATATCCCGTTCCGCAGTTTCAACGCCAAATCACGCATCACCGTCCTCAACAGCCTTCCGCTCAAACATGACGAAGCCTTGGTCAGCGCCGAAAAGATCATCGTCGCAGGACTGGGCGTCAACGATAAAGCCGGCCTTGAACTGGTGAAACAACTGGCGGAACTCTTGGATGCGACAATCGCCTATACACGACCGATGGTCGAAAAAGGATCCGGCAACTATACGCGCCAGATCGGATTATCCGGACGGACCGTCAAACCGAAACTGATCATCACGTGCGGCGTCAGCGGCAGCGTCCAATTCGCCGCAGGCATGCAGAACTCTGATCGTATTATCGCCATCAATAAAGACCCCGAAGCTTCCATCTTCAGTATCGCCCATGTGGCGGTCGTCGGAGATTGCTACGAAGTGCTGCCCAAATGGATCGAAGCCTTACAGAAAGGGGATTACCATGCCATATAAGAAAATCGATATCGATGATATCTCCGCATTGCGTGAATTAGCCGGCAGCGAGAATATCCTGGTCGGAGAAGCCATCGGTGAAGATTACACCCATGATGAAATGCCCGAATATGGCCATGCGAATCCCGAAGTCGTGATCGTCGCCCGTTCGGCTGAACAAATCAGCAAGATCATGGCTTATGCCAATGATCATAATATCTGCGTCACCACCCGTGGTTCCGGTACAGGTTTGGTCGGGGCTTGCGTACCCATTCATGGCGGCATCGTCCTATCCACCCACAAGATGGACAAAATCCTCGAACTCGACACGCAAACCATGACCGCCGTCGTCCAACCCGGTGTCTTACTGATGAAGTTAGCCGCCGCTGCCGAAGCCATCGGTTGTCTGTATGCCCCTGATCCGGGCGAGAAAAGCGCCACCGTTGGTGGAAATGTTTCGACCAACGCCGGCGGGATGCGCGCCATAAAGTATGGTGTCACCCGTGACTACGTCAAAGGCATGGAAGTAGTCTTGGCCAATGGAAACATCGTCCAATTCGGCGGAAGAGTTTCCAAGAACAGTTCCGGTTATTCCTTGAAGGACCTGATGGTTGGATCCGAAGGAACCTTGGGCATCATCACCAAACTCTATCTGAAACTCCTACCGAAACCTAAGAAATTCGTATCTTTGTTGGTTCCGTTCAATGATTTCCATACCTGCCTCGCCACCGTCCAACAAGTCATTACCTTACCCGAAGTCTGTACGACCTTGGAATTCATGGAGAAGGAAGTATTGGATGACGCACAGGAGTATCTGGGCAAAGAATTCCCTGATAAAGGATCACCCGCATACTTGATCGTTTCCTACAGTGCCAACAGTAACGAAGCGCTCAAACCCATGATCGACGTATGCGCCGATACATGCATGCGCAGCGGGGCAAAAGACGTCTTCGTGTCAGATACCACGGAGAGGCAGGGCTTGCTGTGGAGCGCCCGTGGCGCCTTCCTGGAAGCCATCAAGAACAGCACTCCCTCAATGGACGAATGCGATGTCGTCGTACCCCTGATCCATGTGGCAGGCTATCTCGATTATGCCCGCGAACTCTCCAAACAATATAACGTCCGCATCCGCAGTTTCGGTCATGCCGGCGATGGCAACCTGCATATCTACGTATGCAAAGACAATATCGACGATGTTACCTGGGCAACTACGGTATCGGCTTGCATGGATGCACTTTATATCAAAGCCATCGAGATGGAAGGACAAGTATCCGGCGAACACGGAATCGGCCATGCGAAAAGAACTTATCTCAAACAATCCTTGGGCGAAGTCCAAATCAACTTGATGAAAAACATTAAATTGAGTTTTGATCCGAAAGGGATTCTGAATCCAAGCAAGATATTCGATTTATAGAGAATTGAATATAACGAAAAAAGTGCCGGTATCCAAGGATATTGGCGCTTTTTTTACTATAAGTGAGTAGAAATATCCGTTGATGTATTACATATGAAGTACAATGTATTGACAAATATGCATATATTGATAAGATTAACTCAAAGAAGGTGACTGTAATGAGTAATAAAAACAGTATGATTCAGGTACGAGTTAGACAAGGACTTAAAGTCGCTGCGGAAGAAGTGCTGGACAAACTCGGTTTGACAACGTCGCAGGCAGTAACGTTATTTCTTGCGCAAGTCGCACTCAAAGGGGAGATTCCTTTCGCCATCAGTTTACCGAAACCAAATCAAGAAACACAACGTGCAATCAATGAAATTGAGCAGGCGATTCGTAACGGAAATGAACTAAGCACATATCAAAACTCTGATGAATTATTCCGCGACTTAGGGTTATAAATGCAATAGACACAAAGGTGGAGTTGTGTGGAAATCAAAACAAGTTCAGTATTCAAGAAAGATGTTGAGGTTTGTAAGTCCCGCGGTTATGATCTGACTCGTTTGACAGAGGTTATAACCCGATTATCAAAAAAAATCAAATTGGAGTCAAGATATAAAGACCATAAACTGCAGGGCGATTTCGCAGATTGTCATGATTGCCATATCGCACCTGATTGGTTGTTGATTTACAGAATAAACAGAAACGTCTTGTACCTTATTCGAACAGGAACACACTCAGATTTGCTCTAAGAAATATTGATATATGATATATGAAAGAGATTCTGCTATGATGATACCAGAGGTGATTGTATGACATCTGAAACAATTCGAGATATATCCGCTGAAATGGAAAGTGTGCGCAGACAACTTCTTTCAAATCCGTCACCTAAATTCGTCGAATTGGAGAAAGAATGGGCGAGGTATAAATACCTTGTTTTGGAACATGACCCCGCCATCTATCAGACCATCCGCCGGCGTCTCAATGACAAGACTGAAGCACCGGTCGCGGAATTCTATCAGCTTGTCGATACAGCCTTGGCTCGTGAAGAGAACATCGGTTATGCAATCAACGCCTACCAACATGTCGCCGGTTATTTCAAGGAACATTGGGACGCGAAACAGAAGGCGATGTTTCAGTCGCTGCTTGATTTCTATCATAGCGGAAAGATCAAGCGGGAAGTGATCAAGGAACATCTGAAAGCCGAAGCCTTCATCTACAAAATTCCTTATCTGACCGATTCCTATTTCTTCAAGGACTGACGATTTCCCGCAAAGGAAATCGTTTTTTAAGGCATGGGACATTTAGTC
>JBAVGP010000059.1:0-1653 GCA_049684955.1 Erysipelotrichaceae bacterium | reverse complement strand
GAAATGAAATCTGAAGAACTGAACGATTTCGAAAAACTCAATGTACGCTTTTTATCACTGATCAATAATCTATCCAATGGGATAATCATTTTTTCCATTGATGACCGTTCTCCGGCCGGGATCGATTATGTGATCAGCGAAGTCAACAGTGCTGCACTGAAAATCCTTGGGATCGAGAAATCCCGGATTGTCGGGAAATATCTTTCGGATATTAGACCGGACATCGACCACTCAAGATTGACCAACCTATTCAAAGAAGTCTATAGGACCGGCGAATCGGTTCGTTTGCCTGCCCAAGTAATCAAGTTTTTAACGAATGAAAATCTCTATGAAAGCCAGATTGCCAAACTATCGGACAACGAACTGTCCATCGTGTTCGCCGATGTCACGCAGAGTGTTCTGAATCAGACCCTCAAAGAAGAAAGCGAAGGGAAGTTCGAATATGTGTTTGACTATTCCGCGATCGGAAAGTCACTGACGCTGCCTTCCGGTGAATTGCAGGTCAACTTAAAACTTTGCGAGATGCTTGGTTATTCGAGAGAGGAATTGATCGGAAAGAAATGGCAAGACATTTCTCATCCTGATGATGCGGAATTGACAAGAAACGAAATGGGTTCCCTTATCTCGGGGAAAAAGAGTCTTGCCCTGTTTGAAAAGCGATATATCAAAAAGGATGGATCCATCATATGGGGGGAGGTTCATTCTTCGATTCGCAGAGATGACAAAGGGAATCCGCTCTATTTCATGACTTCTATCATCGATATCACACAGCGCAAAGAGACTGAGGAAGCATTGCGCAACAGTGAGCGCAATTATAAGTTCCTGTTCGAGTCTTCCGGGATCGGAATCGCTTATTATTCGCCGGAAGGGAAGATTTTATCTTTTAATAACAAAGCGGCGGAAAATATGGGCGGGAAGCCGGAGGATTACATCGGGAAAACCCTCTACGATCTATTCGACAAAGAAAGTGCGGACTATTTCGTGCAACGAATCCATAAATCGATGCAAAGCGAGTCCACCCAGGAATATGAAGATTGTATCCCGGTCGAAGGGGAATCCAGATGTTTCAACAGTGTCTTTAACCGTGTCACGAATATTGACGGGGAAGTCATCGGGGCGCAAGTCACAGCCCTCGACATCACACAGCGCAAAAAAGCGGAAGATAGCCTTAAAAAGCAGAATGATCTTTTCACTTCGCTTCTGCAGCTTCTTCCGGTAGGGGTGTTCATGGTCGATTCCAGAGACGGGAAGCCTTTGGTCGCGAATGAAGCAGCCTTGAAATTTCTTGGACGCGGCATTCTTCCTGACGCCAATATGCATAATTTGTCCGAAGTATACAAAGCGCATAGAGCCGGCAGTCCCCGCCCTTATCCTCCCGATGAAATGCCGATCATACTCGGCATGCACGGCTCAAAATCGCATATCGACGATCTGGTGGTCGAACGTCCTGACGGATCTCAACTGCTGCTTGAAATATTCGGAACCCCCGTTTTTGACGAAAAGGGAAAGCCATGGGCTAGCTTGGTGACGTTCCTGGACATAACGGAGCGCAAAAAGGCCGAAGAGAACCTGATTTATCTGAGTTATCACGACTTCTTGACGGGACTCTACAACCGTCGCTTTTTCGAAGAAGAAATGATGCGTCTGAACACC
>JBAVGP010000058.1:0-3104 GCA_049684955.1 Erysipelotrichaceae bacterium | reverse complement strand
GTATGTGACTTCGGGGCCGCCCAAAATGATGCGGGCAGAAGGAAGCAATGATAGAATCGATGCGATCAACTGTTTCGTCTCTTTTGCGTTGAAGATATAAACGCTCAATCCGATCACATCGGGAGCGCTCTGGACGATTCGTTTCGCGGTGTTCAGCGGATCATCGCGGATGACGCCTTCGATGATTTCCACGTCGAAACCTGCCGGCGCACTGACAAAAAGCCAGCGCAGTGCCAGATTTTTATGGATATATTTGGCATTCAGGGTCGCCAATACCACATGGAGTTTGTTCACGCATTCATTTTAACAAACCCGACAGGATTATGCTATCATATACAGGAAAAGGAGGGGTTGCCATGAGTGAAACACTGATCCGGTCGGTCTTCAACGCCGAAGTCGACGACCGTAAAACGCTTCCCAAAGGCCTCACCAACAAGAACACCCTCTTGCATGTGGATGGTTCTTGGTATGTGTTGCGCGAACCCTATCCCGACGCCGCGAAGATCGTGGACGTCAAACATGAAGCGAAGGCCTTGGAAATGATCGCCCCGTTGCATCTGGATGTCCCCTGCCTCTATTTCGATCCGAAGACAGGCATCAAGATATCACGTTTCATCGAAGAATTGAAGACATACGACGAGTGTGAGGATGACGACAAGATCGAACGCACTGCCCGTCTGATGCGCCGTCTGCATGATTTGAATCAAACCTCGGGTTTCCGTTTCGACCCGATCGCCCGATATAAACAATATGCTTCACATGTGAAGCAACCCCTCTATGATCTGTCTTTCGCACTAAAGACACTTGAAGAACTCGACCATCTTACGAAACATCTGACCTTGTGCCACAACGACTGGGTTCCCGGGAATATCGGATTCAGCGACAAACGCGACTATCTGATCGACTATGAATATGCCGGCGACAATGATCCGCTCTTCGATGTGATGAGTTTCCTGACCGAAAACAACATTGAAGATGAAGATGACCGCAAACGTTTCTATATTGAATATTTCAAAACATATCCAGACGCCAAAACACTGGATGCTTTGGCAATCTATGAGAAGTTCCACAATCTATTGTGGTGCACATGGGCGATGATGATGGCTGAATCCAGAAACGAAGAGATCTACCGGATGATCGCCAAAGATAAATACGAAGCGTTACAGAGAAACTATTAAAAAATCATCGCGAGATGATTTCTTTATACAGAGATCGTGAAATTATTGAAAGCTTCTTTGACTATTTACGCAATATGATCTCTCTGAAATTCAGGGAAATTGTGTAGGGCAAATCAATGACCTTTTTACCTCCCATGACGTTAAATATAACTTGCTGGTCATCTGTGATTGTGAACGACATCCACGTTTCTCCTATAGCAGATATCCACTTATCGCCTAAATCAATTGCGTTTGCGGATTTTGGATAAAGGAAAGTTCCCTGCCCCGTTGAATTCTTTAAAGTTATCGAGTAGTTAATCCCTTTTTTATCAACTTGAATTAATGTCAGATAATCAGGTAAATCAGTAAACTTTTGTGTCTGCGGACTAAATTCGACTGTTTCAAACTTCTTCTCCAGTATCGAGGCATGGATTATTTTCAAATTGAATCTTGCCGGAGGATTAATCTGACCAGCCTCAAAATCTGTGAATTCAATATTATCAGAGATATCCTTTTGACTTTCGATTTTTGCTCCTTTCGAATTCTCGAAAACTAATTGTTGAATGATTTTCTCATTATCTTCGCTGTTATGGTAAATGAGCCGCGATTGAAACGCTCCGATTTCCAAACGGTCGAGAATAACTTTTTGTCCTTCGATTTGAATCGTCTTCTTCAAATCTTTGTTTAGTGTTTTGACTATCTTCACTGGATCAATATTGACAAGGTAACTCGATTTTATGTCCGATTTTTCTCCATAAGGTTTGAATGTCACACGAAATCCTGCATAAGAATTGCTGCCGCTAAGATATATCTCACGCCACCAATAATCTTTATAATTCCCAAGCTGATAACCAAGCGACATTGACTCCCCATTAGTCTTCTCAAACCCTATACTGCTATTGAAATCATTCTTATCGAAATCCAGATATTGTCCTTGATATTTGACTTTGTAGAAAAGATTGACATAGCGCGAATCTGAAATCATCGAATCAAGAATTAGTTCGAAGTCACCGGCAATGATTGACTGATCTATCTTTTGAACAAATTTCGTATCAAAGGCCCTCAGAATATCTTGTCTGCCGTTGACGAGTTGCGTCCAGGGCTTAAGAAATGGTGATTCGCTGGCGAATACATAGAAAGAATCGTTGAAATTTACCAAACCGACAAATAAAAGCATTACAGTCACAACGATTGTCAATGACGAAATTATCCATCGTTGACTCATTCTTTTTCTTTTGGAAGTACGAACTGTCTTCTCAATGATTCGATTTATATCTTTCATATCAGATTCATCTAAATCTTGCATCCACTTTTTGAAATTCTCGTTGTTATTCATAGACTTCCTCCATTTCCACACGCATTTTCTTTAAAGCTAAAGAACATCTGCTCTTGACGGTGCTTTCGGGAAGATTCAGGGTTTGCGCGATTTCTTTGAAGGTCAGTTCCTGAAAGTACTTTAGTACCAGGACTTGTCTTAATGGCGTCGGAAGTTGATCCAGCGTATCGCGGACAAACGAATAGTCTTCATTTACAGGTGCCGCGATATCGAAATCATCAGGTAACTCGATCCACCGTTTACTTCGTTTCATCTCATCTTTACAGACGTTGATCAGAATCCGGATCACCCATGTCTTGAAGAATTCGGGTTGTTTCAACTGTTTGCGATGCCTATAAACATGCGAGGTCATTTCCGCGATGCATTCTTTGACGGCTTCGAAATCCCCTAAAAGTCCCATGGCTGTCTTGGTCAGTTGCGCTGACATGAGTTGAAGACAGATGATCAATGCGTCGTCATCGCCTTGAATCGCTTCGCGAATCAATAATGGATCCATGCTTTCCCCCCTCGCTGCTTATTAGACGTTCTGGAAATGGAAATAGTCTAAATAACTTCTAAATCATAACAAATAATTCCCTTTATAAACCATTTATCTGTTAATCGATAAAAAA
>JBAVGP010000057.1:0-2116 GCA_049684955.1 Erysipelotrichaceae bacterium | reverse complement strand
GACCAACTGATGGAAGGCCGCACGACCTTCGTCATCGCCCATCGCTTATCGACGATACGGCATGCCAAAGCGATCCTCGTCCTTGAAAACGGATCGATCCTGGAACGCGGAAGCCACGAAGAACTGATGCATCTGAATGGACGATATGCTTCCCTTGTGAGAGGACAAAGCGAATTGACCTAGGTCGATCCGCTTTTTTATGCCGGTTTTCATGAATGGTCAAAGACGAAATCCTTGTAGCAAGATTACGGTGCGAGTATTATAATGATAGATACACTGATATTCAAAACTTAATCCTCATCATTTAATCGTATTTCGCATACCCGAACGAACGTATAATCAAAAAGGAAGGTGATATTTATGCGTAAACGAGCATATCCCACCCCTCTAGGTAATCAGCGCGGAGTAGCCCTGATCACCGTTCTTTTAGTCATGCTCGTGATGGCGATCCTTGTGACAGGTGTCATTGTCATCGCCGTTTCGAATTATAACCAAAGTAAAAAGACCGACGAACATTCCCAAGCCTACTATGTCGCGGAAGCCGGAGTCAACTTCGAGGTCAAAAGCTTCGAGACGAAAATCAGTGAATTGGTCGCTGCCGGCAACTCACCGATCGCGATCCTCAACGGCATCGATACATGGATCACGGCGACAGGCACGTCCCAACAGACACTGTCGAGCGTCAACGGACATGCCCGGACATTCGCGGCGGAGATGACCCGCAACAGTTATGCCATCAACATCACTTCGACCGGTACGGTCGGTTCCGTTTCACGTACGCTGCATAAAAGGATTCGCTTGAACGGTCTCCTGATCAACAAAGCCATCCTTACCAGCGGCATTCTCAATATCAACAAGACGGATGTATTCCTGGATCCGACCGGTGGTTACGGCGAAGTACAGACCCTTTTGAACGCCGCCGGCTCGGTCAACATCGACAAACTCGGTCAGATCAGCGAGATTTCCATTCCGACACCGATTCCTCCGATGACGTTCGTGGATGTCATCCAAGGATGTACGGCGGTCGGACCGCTGAGTGATCAAACCTGCCAGACCGGAGCCTATACCTATAAAGTCGTTTACGACGACAGCATCACCACGCTCCCGCCCGTCACCATCCCGACGCAGCCATCCGTCTCTAAAACAACCGATCTTCTGCTGCCGGTCCAGATCACAGGGAAAAGCAAGGCGCTTGTCAGTTCGACCGGAGTGCTATCGATCAGTTCGAACTCCGTCAATGCGGGATATGCCTATACGCTGGCAGCATCGAACGATCCCAAAGTGAACTTCTATACGCCGAAGTTCGAGATCATAGGGACAATCAGCAATTTCGCCATCGATATCGGAGATAAAGATATCGTGATCGTCACGGACGAACTCGACCTGGGCGGCAGTTTCAAAATCCAGGGTACCGGGACCTTGACGGTTTTCGTCACCTCGAACAACTTCCATTATACCTGTGGAAATAGCAGCATCTGCGGCGTCCAGGGCAATGTGACCCCGACGGTCTCCGATCAGTTCATCGTGGTCATCACAGGCACGACAGGCGCGACATTGGATCTTTCCAACAACACCGGAAACTTCTACATGAGTCTCATCACAAATCTGAACGTCAACTTGTCGATGCAAGGGAATGGTACGTTCAACGGATTCCTTGCGACTTCCGGATCCAGCATAAGCTTCAAAGGGACCGCCGCCAGCAATATGCTGATCTATGCTCCCAACGCGACGGTGAACATCACCGGAAATTCGACGGTTTCCGGGTCGATCATCGCAAAATCCTATCAGAACCTCAACAGCGCATCCACCAGCGTCACCTATAATCCGGCCTTCTCGAATCCGCCGTTCGACTTCCTGAATCCGTTTTCCAACATGATCTACGACCCGACGGTCGAGACTCAATGAGAAAAATAAGCGATTATTGTCATGGAATATTCTTGGATGAGTCTGGAAAATAAAGTAATTTCTGCCATTTTGTGTACGGTTTAGTTATTTTTTAGTTAGAAATCGGCATAAACTAAGGATTTATCTCTTGCATGCTCTGTCATTTGTCCTTGATTATGATAAAATAATCTCAGAATATCGTACAAATTCTAATTATCGTTTGCATATAAAC
>JBAVGP010000056.1:0-16371 GCA_049684955.1 Erysipelotrichaceae bacterium | reverse complement strand
AAGATATATTGAATAAAGCTGAAATTTCATTTAAGAAAATTCTTGGAGCTGGAATCGAAACAGGTTTCCTAACTGGTTCAAGAAGAGATATTTCTAAGCGATACCTTTTTGCAACTATTCAGACGCTTTCAAATCATTATCAAGATTTTTCCCGAGATGCATTTGACTATATTATTTTTGATGAAGCTCATCATGTATGTGCGCCGTCATATCGCGAGGTCTTGAGTTACTTTAATCCAAAATTCACACTTGGAATGACCGCAACTCCTGAACGAACGGACGAAATGAATCTATTTGACCTTTTTGACAATAATATCGCACTAGAAGTCCGGCTTCGCGAAGCGATGGAATCAAATTTGGTAGTTCCGTTTCATTATTTTGGTGTAACAGAAGTTGATGGCATTAATTTGGAAGATGTCGATATCGAAAATGATGACGAAATGACAAGAATCCTTTGTGTTATCAATAGAGTCGAATATGTTATAGATAAAATGGTTCATTATGGGTTTGACGGGATTAAAAGGAAGACATTAGGATTTTGTGCAAGCATCGCACATGCTGAATACATGGCAGAGCAATTTAATCTCCGTGGGATTCCAAGCCAATGTGTAACAGGGCAGACAGATGTTCAAGAAAGAGAAAGAATTCTAAATAGATTGGAAACAGATAGCGATCCCCTGGAAGTAGTATTTACAGTCAATGTCTTCAATGAAGGCATAGACATACCTTCAGTTAATGAAATTTTATTACTTCGTCCAACAAATTCGACAATTATTTTCATCCAACAGCTTGGTAGAGGGATGCGCAAGTTCAAAAACAAAGAATATCTTACCGTTTTGGATTTTATAGGAAACTACAAAAGGTCATTTTTGATTGCTATAGCACTAAACGGAAGTAGGTACTATGACAAAGATAGTTTGAAAGTATCAGTCAAAGAAAATTTCAGAGACATCCCTGGACCAAGCTATGTCCAAATGGACACAATCGCCAAAGAACGTATATTAAAGCAACTAGAATTGGAGAATTTCAATTCGACACAGTATTTACGTGAGGAATTCAAAGCATTCCAATCACAAATTGGGAAAACTCCCTATTTTTTAGTAGATTACGAATCCTTTGATGGGAGCCCTGATCCGATAAAATTCATAGATAAAAAGGGGTCATATTATGACTTCATCTGTGGCTCGCTAACTGCAAACGACGAATTCTGTACCTATAAGTACGATGCGGAATTTATAAAACTTGTACGCCAATTATCTTCTTTCTTACCATTAAAACGCCCACATGAATTTGTCTTGATCAAATCATTAATTGAAACATCAATTACTAAAACTGATTTTGTCACTAAAATGCAAAGTCATCTAGAGAGAGTGGATTTGCCAACATGTATGCATGCCATAGAAAATTTATTACTAAAGTTCAAGGATAATTCCCAAAAGAATCGCAGTTTCAAGATGATACGAATCGATGAAGAAAGAATGGAGATTACAAATGATTTTAGAATACAATTATCCATTCAACCTAAACAAAGAATAATTGTTGATATTTTACAATATGGGCTAATCCGATATCAGCGTGAATTTGGAAATACAGATTATGGAACTCCTTTTTTCAAGTTATACCAGCAGTATCAGATGGTAGATGCAGCATTGCTGTCAAATTTCAAAAGGGCACATTCCTCATTTAGAGGTGCTGGACTCTTGGCGAATGGAAAGAATTTGTTCCTTTTCGTCGACTTAAATAAAGACGCAAATATAAAACCGGCAATCGATTATGATGATGTACTTTATTCTCCGGATCATTTTCAATGGCAAACACCAAATAATACAAAGCCGTCATCCGAACGTGGGAAAAACATAATTTTCAACAAGGAGCGAGGAATTCATCTCCATCTTTTTGTACGAAAGCTAAGGAATCTTGACAGTGTAATCCAACCATATATCTATTTGGGAGAAACGGAGTCCAAAAGCTATAAGGGGACACAACCGATAACAGTGCAAATGAAAATTCTAAATACGATCCCGAATTCCTTGTTTACTGAGTTAACAACAAACGTAGTCGTTGATCTCAATGACGAAGAAAGGGCTTAATAGCCCTTGGATTTAAGTATTTTCGAAACAACTTGAACATCGGCAGGAATCCAATTTTGATTTTTCAGTTCAGTTAATGGAACGAACTTCACTTCACTGTGCTCGAGATTACTAAACGACTTTTGTAGTGGAGTACAAAAGTAACAATGCATTACTAAATGAAAATTAGGATAGTCATATTCTATAGTCGCCAGAAACTCATCAACCATTATAGGGAGATTTAGTTCTTCATCAATCTCGCGTCTTAAAGCAGTCTCATGTGATTCGCCAAGTTCAATCTTTCCACCGGGAAACTCCCACATACCAGAGAATTCTCCCTTTTGGCGTTTAGCAATTAGGATTGATTGATCAAGCATTATCAATGCGGCTACGACTTCAATTGTTTTCATCATAGACCCTCCACGTGACATCATTATAAATGAATTCAACTATCTAATCTATTTTATTATTTGGATAGGATTCTTTGAAGGGATCTTTGGTATTTCTGCAGTCTATCTAAATCTTCCTCTTTGATCACCGGCAGCCGTTCAAGATTCATATTATCCATTAGATCGGCTTCTTTTATTTTGCATGCCAATTCATTCGTCATGATTTTAGTAATGTACTCATCATAATCGATGCTTTTATCGTGGGTCAGAATAAGAAGGGCATCGATCACATCTTGCGGGATCGACAATGCTTCCAGTTCTTGCACGGTAGTTCCCGTATCTTCCATCACATCATGAAGCAGGGCGGTGATCTGTTCCTTTTCGTCTTCAAAGTTCAGCATCACCCGTATCGGATGTAGGATATATCGTTTTCCTGCTTTGTCTTTTTGATCTCCGTGTTTTTGTGTCGCGAAGATGAGTACGGTACTTAAAAGGTTCATAGTGCACCTCGTTTCATCCATATTATAACCCGGGAAATAATCGTCGCAAAAGAAAACCAAGGAGATCTCCTTGGTGGGTTGAAACAGGAATAGATCGATTAGAGGATTTCGATGCTGTCGCGGGCTGACAGAGAGACTTGGATGCATAAACCATCAAGCGTCATTGTATTACGCAGGGTGCAGGCATCCAGCGCCATTCTGAGATTCAAGCCTGTGACGACTCGGACATCGGTATGCTTCTTGGCGGAGTTGATCGCCGCATCGCATACGTTCCCGCCGGGGAAATCCGCTAAGATAAGGAATCCTTTGGAAGGTTGGTTCAATCTGTAGATCTGCTCGATCCGCTCTTCGAAAAGTTGCGGGTCGTCTTCGGGCAAAAGACAAAGTGAATCGATTTTCATCGTTTCACCGTAAAAGCGCTGAAGGGTAAGACGGACTCCGTCGGCAAACGTTCCGTGTGAAATGAGTAGAATGCTGATCATCGATGGTCGTCCTCCGTAGTCCTAAACAGTATATCACAAGCTTTTGACATTATTATCACGAATGATAATGGAATCGCTGAAGGTTGCTACTCACTCAGCCAAATCGCGCCGATCGTCCAGCTCGCGTTGATGCGCGCTTTGTAATTGCCATGGTTGTCGATGGCTTTATAGAAGCCTTTGTTTTTGGAGTTGACGCTGTAGGCATAGACGGTGACCCAATGGTTCCCATAATTGTCCGGACTGCCGGCCCAATTCGTCAAGCCGACCGCGATCGGATGACGCTTGTCCACGTTTTCTTTGACCACATCCCAGGTCGCGAACATCGTCATCTTCGGATGATAGAAGGTGATGTTATAGGAGTCGAGGAATTGCTGTAGTCCGAAAAAGATCATCGGGGCGATCGTGCCTGTATAGGAACCGCCGATATGTTTTTCCAACAGGAAAATCAGATTTCCGGGATGCGCCGAGCCAGGCGTCCGTACCGAGTTGGGGACATATTCGGGGTTGTAATTGTCTTGGTAGAAAGACATCATGATAGCGACCGAGATCGGTCCGCAGATGCCGTTTCCGATCGGATAGTTCTCCGGATTGTTGAGCCACATCCCGTTATTGAAGCGGATGAACAGCGATTCATGGATACCGGTCCATTTGAGGACTTCGAATTGTTGTTCAAGGTCGTCGATGGACGGGTTCTTTGGATCTGCCGCGAGAAGTATCTCGTTGATTGTCTTCTGTTCTTTGGATACGGTGAACGTGATCACTTGCAGGGTGGAAGCGTCGAAGAAGGTTTTCTTGTCGGTCGTGTAGGCATAATTATCCGGCCCGCCATAAATCAGGGATACCTTTTTCGTGAGAAGATTCATATAGGGAACCGGTGTATCGTCGAGGGTATATTCGGACAGAGTGAAGGATTGGTTCGCGATGATCGCATAACCCATAGGCTCAAAGATCGCTAATGTATAGTTCTGCTGGAGATTCACATCCAACAAGGGAATAAGTTTCTTGATCGAAATCTTCGTGTTCTCCAGCTCCGACATCTGATCGACGAGATTCGCTTTCAATAAGTCGGATCGCTTATCGGAGTAAGCCGGAATGGATTTCGACGAGGTAAAAAGCAGAAGGAAACCGACCATGATTACTAAAACCAATTTTACGTGTTTGATCATGGAGTTCCTCCTTGCCTGAAAGATGCGGATATCGGGGAATGATGGTTCAAATGATGTTGATAGCGTTAGTTAAGCACGAAAGACGACATATATCTTCACAGATGCATCGCTTAATAACCGATTGAAAGGGTTGTTCAAATCGTATCACAAAATTTGGCGTGGATAAATATCTTTCGCGAATGGAAAGAGTATGAAAAAAGAATTGCTTACGCTACTCTTCGTCGAGTTGGTTCAAAAGGGAAGGAAACATCTGAAGGGATCTGCGCAGGATACCCTGCACATGCGCGATCGCCATCCCGTAATTAAGGATAGGGATATGGTCTTGCTTGACTTTGTCGAGGCGATATTCCACTTCCTGCCGGTTCAGCATGCAGCTGCCGCACATCAGGACAAGCGCGTAATCCCGGATGTTTTGAGGGAAGGTATTTCCGCTGGTGGCGATGAACTCCAAACGTTTGCCGGAATATTGGCGGATCCAGCGCGGTAGTTTGACGGTGCCGATATCGTCGCAGGATTTGTGATGCGTGCAGCCTTCCGCGATCAGGATCTTGTCACCGTCTTTGAGTCTCTCAAGTGCTCGGATCCCGGCGATATAGACTTCCAAGTCGCCTTTATAGCGTGCGAACAGGATTGAGAACGATGTCAGATTGACATCTTTGGGGGTATCCGCCGCAGCCTTCAGGAAGACCTGGGAATCGGTGATGACCAGTTTGGGTTTCTTGGATAGCGATTCGATGGCTTCTTTCAACTCGTTTTCTTTCACAATGAGGGTGATGCAGTCACTCTCCAACAGATCGCGGATCACTTGCTGCTGGGGCAGGATCAGCCTTCCTTTGGGAGCGGCTTTGTCGATCGGGGTGACGAGGATCACGATATCGCGCGGCTGGACCAGATCGCCGACCAATTTGAATTTGTCTTCATGGGTCGGTTTCATTTTACCTAATAGAGATAGCGCTTCGTCGATATTGAGCCGTGTTTTCGCACTGACTATTAGGTGCGGTTCATTGCAGACAGGCGTCTGATCGATCAAATCGGCTTTATTGAAGAGGACAAGTAAGGGAAGACGGCGGGATTTGATCTTGTTGATGAAGTCGTGTTCGATCGAGGTTAAGCCTGCCGAAGCATCCGCGACGAGAATGACGATATCTGTTTTATTCAAGACTTCCATCGATTTTCTAATACGTAAGGATCCCAGCTCGCTGTTATCGTCCAGACCCGCTGTGTCGATCAAAACGACGGGACCCAAAGGCAGGATCTCCATCGATTTGTAAACGGGATCGGTCGTGGTTCCGTTGATTTCGCTCACCAACGCCAATTCCTGGTTGGTCAGCGCGTTGATAAGACTGGATTTACCGGTGTTCGTGCGTCCGAACAGCGCGATATGCGGTCGGTTGGCGCGGGGTGTTTCGTTCATGGCTGCCTCTTTGTGATGCCCGGTGAAACCAGGGCGCGGGGATTCAGATAACGGTCCAATTCTGCTTGGGTGAACAATCCTTCTTCCAAAAGAAGTTCCTGTATCGTACGATGTTGCGTCTGGGCAAGGCGGACGATGCGGGAAGATTCGTCATAACCCAGGATCGGCAATAAAGCGGTGATCAAGGCATTGGAAGAATTCAATAATTCCAGACAGCGTTGCTCGTCGACGAGTAATCCGTCCAAGACATGGGTGCGGAATTTTTCGGCGGCCTTACTCAGCAGTTCGATCGATTCCAACAGCGCGTCGATGATCAAGGGTCCGAAGGCATTGAGTTCCAATACGCCCAGACTGATTGCTTGGGAGATCATCGTATCGTTGGCTTGGACCTTCAGGCAGATCTGCACGATGCTTTCCAACATCACGGGATTCACTTTCCCCGGCATGATGGAAGAACCGGCTTGATGAGCCGGCAGGATCAGTTCGCCCAATCCGCCATGCGGGCCGCTGGCCAACAGACGGAAATCGTTGGCGATCTTCATCAGCGATACGGCCGCTGTTTTTACGAGAGAGGACACTTCAGTGAAGCCGTCTAGATTCTGGGTGGCGTCGATCAGATTATCCGAGCGGGCTAAGCCCAGACCGGTGATATCCTGGATCAGATCAGTGACCAGGAAGATATATTTCGATTCGGCGTTCATCCCGGTTCCGATCGCGGTTCCGCCGAGATTGATCGTACGTAACCGTTCTTCGGATTTATACAGGCGCCAGCGGTCGCGGTTGACCACCGAGGCATAGGCGGAGAAGGTCTGTCCCATCGTGATGGGTAAGGCATCCATATATTGAGTGCGGCCTAAGCGCAGGATATCTTCGAAAGCTTGTTCCTTTTGGATGAAAGCGGCTTGCAGTCGGACATATTCATCTGCCAGTCCACGCAGGGCAACGATCGATGCGATGCGCATCGCGGTCGGATAGACATCGTTGGTCGATTGAGAGAGGTTGACATCCCGCAGCGGATCAATGATGGAATAATTGCCTTTAGGATGACCCAGGCTCTCCAATGCGACATTGGCGATCACTTCGTTGACATTCATGTGGGTGGAAGTCCCCGCTCCGCCTTGCAGAGGATGGGTGACGAAAGAACCGTCGAACTCGCCGGATAATATACGGTCGCAGGCGGAAATGATCGCGTCGGCGACTTCGGGGGAATAATCATGCAGTTTTTTGTGGGCCATGGCGGCTGCCTGCTTGACCTGTACGATCGCGTAAATCAAACGTAAAGAAACGCGTTTTTCGTCAAAATTGAAATTACGTTTGGCACGCAAGGTGTGGATCCCGTAATAGACATCCTCCAGGATCTCATCTCCCAACAAATCATGTTCGATACGCTGCTTAGACATATTGATCCTTGACACCTTGTTTCACTTTGGCGATCGTATCCGCGACTTTCGCACGGAAGACCGGATTCTCGATCAAAGCGATTTCCTTGATCGTAAAGGCATCGACCATTTCACGCAGTTCGTCATCCCCGTATTCCAACGCGTACTCGTTGATCGTCAACAAAGCGTTGGGATGGCACATCTCGTGGATCTTGCCGGCTTTCACGATCTCCATGAAGGCATCGCCGGTCCGTCCCATGCGGTAACACGCCGTACAGTAGGAAGGCAGATAATCCATGCGTAAGAGACTCTTGATGACTTCCATCGGGGAACGATCATCGCTTACTTCAAATTGAAGCGCGTGCTTCTCTCCGACGATCGAATCGCTGTAACTGCCGACCCCGGTCTGGCTGCCGGCGCTGACCTGGCTGATGCCGTGCTTGATCATGTCGGTGCGCATCTCTTCCGTTTCACGGGTCGAAAGGATCATCCCGGTATAAGGTAAAGCAAGCCGCAGGATCGTGACGATCTTCTTGAACTCCGGATCAGTGACGCCGTTGGAGAATTGATCCAGATCCATCCCCATCGCTTTTTTCAATCGCGGGACGCTGACCGTATGGAAACCGCAGCCGCGTTCTTTCTCAAGGTTTTCATTGTGCATGATCATCGCCATCACTTCGAACTTATAATCATACAATCCGAACAGGACGCCGCCGCCGACATCCTCGATCCCGGCTTCCATCGCGCGGTGATGGGCATACAGCTGACGTTCGTAATTGCCTTTCAGACTTGCGGGATGCAGGGCTTCGTAGGTTGGACGGTGATAGGTTTCCTGAAACAGGATATAGGTTCCGATCTTCTTCTCGTGCAGTTTTTTGTAATCCTCGACGGTGGTCGCGGCGATATTCACGTTGATGCGGCGGATATCCCCGGCTTCGTAGATCCAGTCGATCGCCTGCAGGACATAATCCAATGGGCAGTTCACTTCATCTTCGCCGACTTCCAACGCCAGACGTTTGTGTCCGATCGACTCAAGCACCTTCACTTCAGCCGTGATTTCTTCGCGCGTCAGTTTACGACGGGGGAACATGTTATCGCGTTTATAACCGCAATACGTGCAATTATTCTTACAGTAATCGCTGATATACAACGGTGCGAACAAGACGACCCGGTTTCCATAGATCTGGTCTTTCACTTCACCGGCGGTTTCGTAGATCTTCGCCAATAATGCTTCATCGTCCACATTCAGCAGGGTCGCGATTTCATCATAGGCAATCCCTTTGGCTTTTCTGGCTTTCGCAAGGATTTCGAGTACTTTTTCTGTCGTCGGATGCTTGGCGGCATCGAGGTAGTTCTCGATGATTTCGGCGTTGATGAAGGTTTCCATTTATTTCTCCTTGTAGCGGACGTGGTCGCCACGGGTAAGCGCTGCGGTATAACCCGATGATTCGACGGCGGCGACGCTCCGGCGGACATTCTCCGCGGCTTCATCGCCCCAATTCTTCTTCTCGGCATAGATTTCGTAGAATTTGCGGATTTCAGGCGGAGTGAGATTCGGCATGACGACCATGCCGCCGGCTGCGAAGCCCTTGGCACGTCCATCAGGATCGACCGTTCCCAATGCTGTGGTCGAGGGAAGCAGGACTTCGGGCACGATCAGCCGCACCAGCGCAAGCAGCGCCACGGTCTGGTCGGAACTCCCGTTGACTTCATTTCTGAAGCGCGTTTCGGGATGCGGGATAAAGGGCCCGATTCCGCACATATGCGGCTGGAACTCCTGCAGAAACAATAAGTCCGACACCAGATCTTCGTTGGTCTGATGCGGCGGATTGATCAGGAAACCCGCACCGACCCAATAGCCGATCTCTTTCAAATCCTTCAGACACTGCATGCGATGCTGAAACGACATCGTCGCAGGATGCAGCTTCGCATAGAGTTCGGGGCTGGCCGTTTCATGCCTTAACAGATAACGATCCAATCCGGCATCGTATAGATTTTGATAGGACGTACGGCTGCGTTCCCCGATCGATAAGGTCACGACGCAATCCGGATAACGCTTTTTGAACTCTTGCAGCAAGGCGATAAGAAGTTCGTCGGTGAAATACGGATCTTCGCCGCCTTGCCAGACGAACGAACGGAAACCCAGGCGATATCCTTCGTCGACCGTTTCAAGAATCTGATCGGGATGCATGCGGTAACGGGAAACATGTGGGTTATCCGACTGCAGACCGCAGTAGTAGCATCCTTGCGCACAGATGTTGGATATTTCGATCAATCCGCGGAAGAAGACATTCTTACCATAGATCGTATCGGTCAGCGTACGGGCTTTATCAGATAGATAAGGAAGCTCGCGCAGACTCAGATGATTCAGCAGATACAGATATTCTTGTTTAGAAAGGATATGGGATAAAGCAAGCTGATCGATAAGATCTGTGACTTGGATAGCGATTTGGTCCGGGTTGACTGCTTTACGTGTGATTCCTGGCAAGATCATGGGGTGCTCCTTTTACAACCAGAATATTATAATCATATTGCTTCCTTTTGTATGTGAATATTATCCGAAATCAAGAATAATTATCAGTATTAAGGGAGAAAGCGGTTATCTATGTGAAGAAATTAACTTATCCGACAACCCGTTCAACCCCTTTACAATTGAAAGCGGTTGCATTAAGATGAAGGTACAAGTTAATCTGCGATCAGAGACACTGAGACTTCGAAACAAAATCATTCGGGTTTTTGTGTTTTTTTTCGAAGGGAGAAAGAAAAATGTATGACTTTCTAATCATAGGTGCAGGGATTTCGGGCGCACTGATCGCCCGTGATCTTTCCAAGTATCAATGTAGAGTTGCTGTCATCGAAAAAGAGAACGATGTCGCGAATGGAGTCACTGGCGGTAACAGTGCGATGATCCACTCAGGCCACGATCCCAAAGACGGCACCATGAAGATGAAGATGAATATTCGCGGAAATGCGATGTATGATGACCTATGCCGCGATTTGAAGGTAGACATATGGTGGAATGGAGCCATGGTCGTCGCCGTCGGTGATGACGAACTTCCCGGCCTGCATTTCCTCTATAATCAAGCCGTAGCCCGCAATATCCCGTGCAAATTGCTGAACCGCGAAGAAGCGCTGGAATTGGAACCGAATTTGAGCGACGGAATGGTCGCCGCGATGGATCTGCCGACAACCGGATTGGTTTCCCCATGGGAAGTCACGATCGCGGCGGTCGAAGATGCGATGAACAACGGGGTCGATCTTTTCTTGGCAACCGAAGTGAAAAGCATCGATAAACATCCTGAATATTACGATGTACACACCTCCAAAGGTGATTTCCAGACCCGTTTCGTCATCAACTGCGCAGGACTCTTCGCGGATGACATCTACCATATGGTCAGCGACAGCAAAGCCTGGGCGATCACACCCCGTAAAGGTGAATACTTCATTTTGGATAAAGCGAATCCGACGATTGTACGGCGTACCATCTATCCTCTGCCTTCGGAAAAAGGCAAAGGTGTTTTGGTCATCCCAACCGTCCACCACAATGTGCTCTTAGGTCCGAGCTCGGAACTGATCGATAATAAAGTCGCGATCGACAATACCTATGACGTCCTGGAATATGTCCGCCGCGAAGTCGGGAAATGCGTCAAGAACATTCCGATGGGCGAAAACATCCGTACCTACTCGGGCATCCGTCCGACCGGTTCGACCCATGATTTCATCATCGAAGAAGCACCGGATGCCCAACGTTTCATCAACGTCGCGGCGATCGAATCGCCCGGCTTGGTCAGCGCACCGGCCATCAGCGAATATGTAATCAATGAAATCATTTCGAAGAAATTCGAATTTGTCGCGAAGACCGAACCGCGTGTCGAACGCCGTCCGTGGATCATCGTCAACCGCATGTCAGTCGAAGAAAAATCCGCGCTGGTCGACCAGGATCCCAAATTCGCCCAGATGATTTGCCGTTGCGAACACATCAGCGAAGGCGAAATCGTCGACATCATCAACCGTAACTGCGGCGCCCGCACCGTTAAAGGTGTCAAACGTCGGGCCAGACCCGGCGCAGGCCGTTGCCAGGGCGGTTTCTGCGAACCGAAAGTCGTCCACATCCTTGCACGTGAGTTGAATATTTCACCGCTCGATGTATTATTGGATGGGGATGAATCGGAATTGTTGATGGAAAGGACGAAAGGGTAGAAATCATGAGAACGTACGACCTCGTAGTCATCGGCGGCGGAAGCGCCGGTTTAGCAGCAGCATTGGCAGCCAACGATAGCGGTGTGAAAGATATCCTCATCCTGGAACGTGACAAAGAATTAGGCGGCATCCTCCAGCAATGCATCCACAACGGTTTCGGACTCCATACCTTCAAAGAAGAATTAGCCGGACCCGCTTATGCGGAACGGTATATCGACTTGATCAAGAAACAGCAGATCGACTATAAACTGAATGCGATGGTCACCCATCTTTCGGACGACAAGGAAATCGAATATGTCACGCCGACCGAAGGGTATATGCACATCAAAGCTAAAGCAGTCATTCTCGCGATGGGATGCCGCGAACGCACCCGCGGCGCGATCGCCGTACCGGGCTACCGTCCGGCCGGCATCTGGACCGCAGGAACCGCCCAACGCTATCTGAATATGGAAGGGTATATGGTCGGCAAACGTGTCTTCATTTTAGGCAGCGGGGATATCGGATTGATCATGGCCAGACGTATGTCGCTGGAAGGCGCCAACGTATTGGGCGTCGCCGAAATCATGCCGTATTCCAACGGATTACCGCGTAATATCAAGCAGTGTTTAGACGACTTCGACATCCCGCTGTTCCTCAGCCACACGATCTCACGGATCGAAGGCCGCAACCGCGTCAACCAAATCACGATCAAACAGGTCGATGACAAAATGAAACCGATCGACGGCACCGAGAAAGTCTTCGATGTCGATACCGTATTATTCTCCGTCGGATTGATTCCGGAAAACGCATTGAGCGAAGAAGCGCATGTAACGCTTCATCGCCGCACCAAAGGTCCGATCGTCGACGAATCCTATCAGACCAATGTCAAAGGCATCTTCGCCTGCGGCAACGTCCTGCATGTCCATGATCTGGTCGACTGGGTATCCTTGGAAGGCGCGAAGGCCGGCAAAGCCGCAGCCCGTTTCCTGTCCGATGAAATCAAATTGGAAGGCCGTACCATCGAAATGGTCGCCGGCGACGGCATCGGTTATATCGTCCCGCATAAAGTGAATCCCGAAAACATCTCCGTCGCACTCGAATGTATGTTCAGAGTGACGCGCAGCGTCAAGAATGTCGCTTTGGCAGTCTACCGCGACGGCGAACTCCTCAAAACGGTTAAGAAGATCCATCTCGCCCCGGCGGAAATGGAAAGAATCATGTTAAGCAAAGACGATCTGAAAGGTTGTAAAGACAACATAAAAATTCAGATCACAGAGGTAAAATAATGCAAAAAGAACTCGTCTGCATCGTTTGTCCGGTCGGATGTAACCTGAAGATCGACTTGGACGACAATTTAGCTGTTTGCGAAGTATCCGGCAACACCTGCCCGCGCGGGGACGCCTATGCACGCAAAGAACTTACCAATCCTACCCGTATGCTGACTTCGACCGTCAAGATCGAAGGCGCCCAATATGAACGTCTCCCGGTCATCACGTCGTCGGATATTCCCAAACCGATGATGCGCGCCGTCATGGAACAACTGCGTCATGTCGTCGTCCATGCCCCCGTCAACAACCGGGATATCATCGTCGCCAACGTCTGTGGTTTGAATGTCGATATCATCGCTTCCCGTACTATGAAGTAGTCAACGAAGATGAGCACCCTACACACAAGAAATGAAAGGGGAGATCGAGTGGACAAACCGATCCGGTTATTGATCGTCGACGACGATTGCGTCATGTGCGACCGACTGCGCTATTATCTTGATGGGATGAGTGACATCGAGGTTGTAGGCATCGCGAACAACGGAATCGACGGGCTTGAACTTTTACGCAAACACAACCCGACGATCGTATTGTTGGATATCATCATGCCGCAGATCGACGGTTTAGGATTCTTGGAGCGAGCGAATACGGAAAAGCTCCTCAACAATGTCAAAGTCATCGTCACCAGCGAACTGAGTCAGGAGAGCATCGTCAAATATGCTTTCTACTTAGGGGCAGCGTTCTATATGCTGAAACCTTATTCGTTCGAATATCTTTTACATCGCATCCACAACATCTCGTTCAACACCGAGAACATCGAACGCAGCGAAGGGATCGAAGGGATCACGATGACGAAGTCATCCGATCTCAACAGTATCGTCTCCAAACTGCTGCTCGACAGCGGATTGCCTTCGCATACGCTGGGATACAAGTATTTCAGCCTGGCGGTCAACCATCTGCTGAAAGAGAAGACAACAGTCTTCTCGATCACGAAGAACATCTATCCGCTGGTCGCGAAACATTTCGACACCAGCAGCGCCTGCGTCGATAAAGCGATGCGGCACAGCCTTTCCTTGGCTTACAACGAGAACCATACGGCGTTAGGCCGCTTCCTGCAGGAGATGAACTATCTCGACAGCGGAAAACGTCCGTCCAACTCGGAATACGTCAACCTGGTGCTCGAAAAGATCCGCCAGGAGCTCATCACGTTGAATTAGTCCGTGATTCATCACAGGAAGCACCATTTGGATGGCGCTTCCTTTTTTTGCGTCATAAACGCCTTTCAGGCCCAATCCAACAAGGAGAAAATGGAATTAATAAAAATACGAGCTGTCCTAATGCGTGCGAAAGGTTGACACTGCATGAAAATAGTCTTACTGTTGACTAAAGAAACAAAAGGAATCGTGTGCGGATACTCGACCTTGAGAATGGAATAAAACAACGCAACGGATGGACAAATCCCTAGAGATGATGGAAATATCATTAAACCTTTTTCGAATCAGAGAAGCAGAGTGCCAAGGCGCGGAAGGAGACTGTATGAATCTCAAAGATTTCATGTTCGACGGATCCAAAAAGTTCAAAATCGAGGAGTTCGACACTAACCAGTCAGGAGAATTCAAGAACCGGGAAGAAGCGGAATCAACCCATGCCGAACGAATTCTTGAACTGCAGGGACTGCAGGAACGACTCTATGCTGAAAACAAAGAAGGAGTCCTGATCATCTTCCAGGCGATGGATGCGGCAGGGAAAGACGGTGCGGTCAAATATGTCATGAGCGGCATCAATCCGGCAGGCGTCAGCGTCTACAATTTCAAAGTTCCGACCAGCGAGGAAATGGATCATGACTACTTGTGGCGTGCGATGAAAGCCGCTCCCGAACGAGGGAAGATATGCATCTTCAATCGTTCCTACTACGAAGACGTGTTGGTCGTGAAAGTCCACAACCTGCAAGTGAACGCCGATCTGCCGGAGCGCGTCAAAACCAAGGATATCTTCGAGAAGCGATACGAACAAATCCGCAATTACGAGAAGCATCTCTATGAAAACGGATTTCGGATCATCAAGATTTTCCTGGATATCTCCAAAGACGAACAAAAGAAGCAGTTTTTACAGCGCATCGACGATCCAAGCAAGAACTGGAAATTCGCCGACGGGGACATCGCCGAGCGGGACTATTGGGATGACTATATGAAAGCCTACCAGGATGCGATCAATGCGACAGGGACGAAAGAGATCCCCTGGTATGTGGTTCCATCCGACAAGAAATGGTTTGCGCATGCACTGATCGCGGATATCATCCTGAAGACCATGGAAGAGATCAATCCGAAATATCCCGAGATCGATGAGACACGAAGAACGAAACTCGTCGAGTTCCGCCGGAAACTCATGGCTGAACCTGACTCGAAATAAGAAATATGTCAACGGATTCAGGATAGGAAACTAGGATTTCAGTAAGCTTTTCCCCACACAATTGTGATGAGAAGACTTCTATGTAGGTTCCAGCATCCTTATCTCACGGTTAAGAGAACGGCTGATATGCAAGAACCCTCTGAGGGCTCATTCCGTTGATTCAGGACATGATTTCAGTAAAGGAAGCACTCCAATCGCCTGCTTTCTTTTAAATCGCACCTGGTTGACAGGGAAGCGTCAACGTAAGGCTCATAAAAAATAGAACAGATTCGATGCATCCATTTATATAGGCAAAACAGAAAAATATCCACAAGTTTTGGCATTCTGTTTTGATGAAAAATATGTTCACAAATCTTGAAATCCAGCAGAAATATGCTACTATGATCATAGAGATGGCACTCATGGTGCGAGAGTGCTAAAAGGAGGCGATACCTTGTTGAACAGTTTAATCAAAAGACCAAGCAACTTCTTCTTGGATGACTTCTTCGACGATGAATTCTTCATGCCAAGGTTGTCGTATGGTAATCACATCGACGTTTATGAAGAAGAAAAAAACTATGTCGTGGAAGTAGATCTCCCGGGCTTCAAGAAGGAAGAGATCAACCTTTCATTCAATAATGATCTCTTGACCATCAAAGCCCAGCATAAGGAACAGAGTGAGAAAAAAGAAAAGAAGTATGTCTACCAGTCCCGTTCCACATCTTCCTATATGCGGCAGATACGGGTCGGGAATGTCGACCACGCCACGATCGACGCCAACTTCAATGATGGCGTGCTGAAAGTGATATTGCCGAAGAAGAGCGAAATCGGCAGTGAACAAGTCAAACAAATCCAAGTCAAATAAGTTAACAGAAAGAGGGCAGCCGGATGCGGCTGTCCTCACTTTATGAAAAGAATCCTCATTGCTGAGGATTCTCTTTTGTCTTGATGTTATCCGAGACTTATTCCGGATCGATCCACTTCAAGGAACGTTGAACGGCTTTCTTCCAACCCTTATAAATCAGAGCGCGGTGCGCTTCGTCCATATGCGGGGTGAATTTACGGTCGAGCTGCCATTTATCCAACAATTCGTCTTGGTTCTTCCAGTATCCGACGGCTAAGCCGGCCAGATAGGCGGTT
>JBAVGP010000055.1:0-12197 GCA_049684955.1 Erysipelotrichaceae bacterium | reverse complement strand
GGTCAGACTTGAGCGTGAAGGATCTTTCATCGAGTTGGACGGAATCATCGATCCCTTTTTCAAACCCGCAGAAGACAGCCTTGCTACATTGGACTTCACCGATCCGTCGGTCTTCCGTATCCTGATGTCCCATCGTCCCGAACTGATCAAACTTTATGCCTCAAAGCAGATCGACTTGGTTTTATCGGGACATGCCCATGGCGGACAAGTCCGAATCCCTTTTCTGATGCCGGGCTTGATCGCGCCCAATCAGGGACTGTTCCCCAAATACACGAGCGGTACATACAAAGAATCGGCGACGACCGAAATCGTCAGCCGCGGACTTGGCAACAGCACGTTTCCGTTCAGAGTGTTCAACCGGCCCGAAATCGTCGTCGTCACCTTGAAAAGCAAGTGATTTCCCGCATAGGTTGACAAAACCTGAGATAATACCTATATTGTAATTATTGTCGAGCCACAATCCGTGGTTCTTTTCATGAAAAGAGAAGCGGGGATTAGGTTGGACGAATAAATGGAATCGTTTGAATGGGTCCGGACAAAACACACCGGATAGGGGGATATTATGAATCTTGAGGAACTTCGAATGGATGCCGCCATCAAACAGAAAAAAGGTCTGCCGTTCATTTTGGCATCGGTGCTGATATGGACCGCGATTTTGTGCGTGCAGCTGTTGCCGATCGGACAGTTGACGAAGAATCTCTATACTTTTTGCATCACGGCTCCGCTGGTGCCGCTCGCCTATTTCATCTCGCGGCTGATCGGCGTCGATTTCACGAACAAATCCAATCCGCTGACAAATCTCGGACTCTTGTTTTCGCTTAACCAGATGCTTTATCTGCTGATCGCGATGTGGATTTACAGCGCCATGCCGGACAAGATGCTGATGGTGCTGGCGATGATCTTCGGTGCGCATCTGCTGCCTTACGGCTGGTTGTATAAATCGAAGAGTTATTTTGGACTCTCGATCTTCATCCCGATTCTCATGTTGATCCTAGGCAATCTATACGACGGTTCGGTTATCGCCGGGGTCATGATTTTCATCGAAATCATTTTCAGCGGATTATTAGTCATGGAAAACAGGATGATGATGAAAAAAATCGGCTGAAATCATGAAATTAGTTGCCACATCATTCAGTAAGAACGAAGAAAGTTGTTATAATAAATAAAAATGCAGGGATGCGAGCCGCAATGTACGGGTTTCGTTATCCTGATACGGAGGCAGCTATGGAAAAAAGTACTCCCGCCTATCAAACCATCGATGAATATATCCGTCTTTATCCGCAGGAAATCCAAGACTTGATGGAAACGCTGCGCCAGGTCATCAAAGAAGAAGCTCCGCTTACGATCGAGAGGATCGCATACGGGATGCCGACCTTCTGGCAGGAAGGCAATGTCTGCCATTTCGCGGCCTTCAAAAACCATATCGGTTTCTTTCCGGGGGCCAACGGAGTCGCCGCGTTCATATCTGAACTGGGAGCCTACAAGACCTCCAAGGGGACGATCCAATTCCCATACGGCCAAGCGATGCCGCTGGAACTGGTACGCCGCATCGTACGCTTCAGGGTCGCCGAGAATATCGCATGGGCAGAAGAGAACAAGAAAGCGAAACGCCCTCTCAAGAAGAAGGAAGAAGGCTTTTGAATTAAAGGAAGGGTAGCATGAACATTCATTTCGAACCGCTGATCGTCGACGAAGAAATCATCGAATGCTTGGTGAGATGGTACAATGACGAGGAAATCGCGCCGTTCATCCATCCCAATTTCCAGTCGCAGCCGCCATCAGCCTTCACGCGTGAAGACGCACTCGCCGCATGCGCGGAATATCCGGATAAATACAATTATCTGATCTTCGATGATCTTACCCCGATCGGCGAACTCTCGATCACCCGAAATTTCTTCATGTTGCATGCCAATCTGCCTGACAGTGCGTGGATTTCGATCTGCATCGGCGAAAAAGCATACTGGGGAAAAGGCATCGCGAGAATGGCGATGACGTTTCTGGAAAATGAATGCCGCAAGATGGGATGCACCCGCATCGAACTGGGCGTGTTTGAAAACAATATCCGGGCTTACCACCGTTACCTGAGTCTGGGGTATCGTGAAATCGCCCGCTATCCCGATTTCACCTATTCAAAAGGCAGATGGGTCGCGGATATCCGTATGGAGAAAAATCTCTTGCCATTTGAAACTGGGCAAGAAGCAAAGGAGGATACGCATGTCGAATAGAAACAAATCTATCGTCTGGCCGATGTTGAATTTCATCGCCTATCTCGTGATGATCACGACCAATATCCTGGCGAATGTCATTCCTTTCAACGGGCTGAACACCGGTACCGTATCGGATCTGTATCCGAATCTGTTCGCACCCGCCGGATTCACGTTCGCAATCTGGGGCGTCATCTATGCCGCTTTGGCAGCCTTCGTTTTTTTCGGTTTCCGCGGTTTCGACCACGGTTCGCTGCGTCTTATCTATAAACGCATCAGTTTCGCGTTCATCCTCTCTTCGCTGGCCAACGCGGTCTGGATTTTCTGCTGGCATTATCGGCTGATCCCGCTTTCCGTGATCCTGATGATCGTCATCCTGATCTCACTTGCTTTCATCACCATTCAGTTAAAAGATCTCCGCCTTTCCCGCGATGAAAACAACTTTGTGCGGATTCCGTTCGGCATTTATTTCGGTTGGATCACCGTCGCGACGATCGCAAATATCATCACGATGCTGGTTTCGCTGGGTTGGCATGGCGGCGGTTTGTCCGAAGAACTGTGGACGATCATCATCCTGCTGATCGGACTTGCGATCGGCGGCGTGACCGTCCTGCGCCATCATGATTTCGCTTATGGAGCCGTGCTGATTTGGGCGTATCTGGGCATTCTGGCGAAACATCTCATGACTTCCGGATTCAAGGGTGATTATCCCGGTGTGATATTGACCGTGAGTCTGTCCTTGGGGCTGTTGGCGGTGTTGGAAGGATTTGTCTTGTACCTGAACCATCGCCGGACCAAACGGCGCTAAATGGCAACGATGGCGACGTGGGAAGATTTCGAAAAACTGGATATCCGTGTCGGCACAGTCCTTGAAGCCTGTGCTTTTCCCGAGGCACGCCGACCGGCTTATCAGCTGACGATCGATTTCGGTATCACCATCGGGATCAAACACACGAGCGCGCAGCTGACCGAATGCTATCTTCCGTCCGATCTGCTTAATAAGCAAGTATTGGCGGTCGTCAATTTCCCGCCGCGTATTATCGCGGGATTCGTGTCCGAAGTCCTGGTGTTGGGAACCTACTCGCCGCAAGGCGTCGTATTGGCCGTCCCTCAACAACCGGTCAAGAATGGTGATAAACTCGGTTGATAATCAATCACACTAATAAATTTTAATGGATGTTTAAAGGAGGTCCGCATGGTTAATAATCTTGAATGGATTACCGACGTACGCCGTGATCTGCATCGCATCCCGGAGATCGCCTTCGATCTGCCGAAGACGTCGCTGTATATCCGCAACTGTCTGATTTCGTTGGGATATGCACCGATTCAGACCGCGAAGTCGGGTTGGATCGCAGTCAAAGAAGGCGCCTCGCGTGAGGCGATCGCTTTTCGTTCGGATATGGACGCTTTGAGCGTCGACGAACAGACAAATGCCGCTTTCGCTTCGTCGATCGAAGGACACATGCACGCTTGCGGACATGACGGACATATGAGCATGTTATTAGGATTCGCCAAAGAAATCGCAAAAATGGATCTACAGAAAACCATCGTATTGATTTTCCAACCAGCCGAAGAAGGACCGGGCGGAGCGAAATTGATCATAGATGAAGGACTGCTCGATGCGTATCCGATCCATGCGATCTTCGCGATCCATCTCGACCCTTTATTGAACGAAGGGAAGTTCGGGATTGTGGACGGTCCAATGATGGCCGCCAACGGCGAGTTCGACCTGACCATCCAAGGACGCAGTTCGCACGGTGCCCAACCGCATCTCGGCCAGGATGCCATCTTGGCCTCATCCGCCTTGATCCAAGCCTACCATACCATCGTATCCCGTGATATCGATCCGTTATCCCCGGGTGTCGTGACGATCGGGACGATCAACGGTGGGGAAGCCCGCAACATCATCCCGCAGACCGTGAAACTCACAGGTACTTTCCGCAGCTTTGAAACGGAACTCTACGATAAAATCAAACAGCGCATGCGCCAGATCGACCAAGGGATCTCGATCGCTTATAACGTGAAGGTCGACAACGATATCCAGGATCATTATCCGCCGGTCAATAACGATGTAAAACTCGCTGAACTTGCCCGCAAAGTGCTTGGACCCGACGCGGTTCTTCCGAAGAAACCATTGATGTTCGCCGAAGATTTCGCCTTTTACCAACAACGCTATCCCGGCCTGATGGTCATGTTGGGTACCCGCAACGAGGAACTCGGCTATATACATCCGTTGCATAGCTGCTATTTCAACTTCAGGGAAGAAACGCTCCTGCAAGGCGTGGACTATTATCTGTCCATGGCTGAAACACTGGGCGCACTCACCCTTGAAAGGAGTGAGTGATCATGGCCATCGAAGCTGTAAAAGCTTATTTCGCTAAGTTCGGTATGGAAGACCGCGTCATCGAATTCGATGTATCTTCCGCGACCGTCGAACTTGCCGCCCAAGCCTTGGGGGTCGCTCCGCAGCGCATCGCCAAAACCATTTCCCTGCGCGACGACGAAGGTTGTCTGCTGGTCGTGGCAGCCGGCGACGCACGGGTCGACAACCAGAAATTCAAACAGCACTTCCATCAAAAAGCGCGTATGCTGACGCCGGAAGAAGCGCTTCAATTCACCGGCCACGCGGTCGGCGGGATTTGCCCGTTCGCGCTCCCAAGTGATGTAACCGTCTATCTCGATGAATCTTTGAAGCGGTTCGACACCGTCTTTCCGGCCTGCGGTTCCGCGAATTCTGCGATCGAACTGACGCTGGACGAACTCAGCACTTATGCTGTCAGCGACCGTTGGGTCGATGTCTGCAAAAACTGGAACGAATGACATTCCTGCGGGAATGTTTTTTTATGCGTAAACTTTACTGAAAGTTCGATATCGCTTAAAAACAGTATGCATGATACAAGTATCGTGAATCCGAAAATGGAAATATGGTAAAATGAAAGCAGGAGGAATCTCGTATGAAACATGAATGGCGTAAGACGGAAAAGTCAGATTATCTTCCCTCAGATCAGCCGGAAATCATCACGATTCCGACATACCGATATATCGCGCTCAACGGGGAAGGGGATCCCAACCAGGCCGCTTTCCAGCGTCGCGTCGAGATTTTGTACAGCGTCGCCTACGGTATCAAAATGGCGCCCCGCAAAGGCATCCTCATCGACGGATATTACGATTACACGGTCTATCCGCTGGAAGGCATCTGGGATTACAGCGAACAGGCGAAAAAGAACGGATGGGTCGGCAAGGAACATCTGGTCTATACGATCATGATCCGGCAACCTTTGTTTGTAAGCGAGAAACTGCTCAGCCAGGTCGTCACATTGAAGAAGTTCGATGATCCAGATGTTCTATTCGACCAAGTGCGGCTGATCGAGCATACCGACGGTCTGTGTGTGCAGATGATGCATGTCGGATCCTTCGACAGCGAACCGATCAGTTTCGCGAAAATGAAAAACTACATCGAGGAAAAAGGATTGGTCCGCGAGGACCTGCGTCACCGCGAGATCTATCTGTCTGATTTCCGCAATACCGAAGCGGATAAACTGCGTACGGTCCTGCGTGTATTTGTTGAAAAAAAAGTCTAAACGGAGGAAGTCCCATGTATCTCAGCCGTGTCCCGTTAGTCCGCCTGCCGCTTGAAAATGTAAAGAATTGCCGCGATCTGGGCGGATATCCGACACCGGACGGCAGTACCCGCTGGGGTGTTTTTCTGCGCTGCGGCGATATGGGTCAGACGAACGCGGAAGAAAAAGACTATCTGTATGATTTCGGCGTCCGTACGATCATCGATCTGCGCACGCCCGAAGAATGCGAAGCATCCCCCAATCCGATGCTTTACGATGATCGGTTCGATTATCTTACCTTCGATCTGATTCCCCGCAGCAAGCCTAACGAACACTTCCTGAAGTCGGATCTGTCGCGGCTGACCTTAGGGGATCTCTATATCCGCATCCTGGACGCCAAGGAACGCGTTGGCGCCGTGTTGGACCTGATCGCGACGCACGATGAAGGCGCGCTGCTTTTCCACTGTACGGCCGGTAAAGACCGCACCGGCGTCATCGCCATGCTTTTGATGGGATTGGCCGGGGTAAGCACGGAAGATATCCTGGCGAACTATCAGATTTCCTTCACCCATCTGGATACGTCGATCGATGTCCTGGCGCGCGTCCCGATGAATCTGTTAGATTCCAAACCGGAGTATCTCATCCATGCACTGGACCATCTGACCCAACACTACGGGGATTTCGCTTCCTATGTCGAAGCCTGCGGGTTCGATCAAAAGAAACAATCAGCCTTGATCGAACGTTTCGTCGAGAAAAACCGGCGATAAGTCCGTTGGTGATATACTATAATCAGGAATAATGATTGAATTCATTCATTCGTATCATCCATCGCATACGGGATATGAAGAATATCCCGTGGTAAGGAGTACCATGGAAAGATCTCAACGCATAGCCGGATGTCTCATCGGCGGTGCGATCGGCGATGCCTTGGGTTGGCCGGTCGAGTTTTTGTCTTCGGCTGCGATCCGCAAGGCTTATGGGGAAAACGGCATCACGGATCTGGATAAAAATGAAAAGGGTTATGCCGAATTCACCGACGATACGCAGATGAGTCTGTTCACAGCCGACGGAGTCCTGCGTTATCTGAATACGGTGAAACAATCGGAGAAACCGGCGGATTTCGCCGCCATCCTGCATGCTTCGTATTTACGCTGGCTCTATACCCAACAAACCCCGCGCACTGAAGACCAAGCGATGCTGGACGGATGGCTGTACCATCGTCCCGAACTGCATGTCCGTCGCGCTCCGGGCGTTTCCTGCATGAGCGCATTGAACACCGCTTGGATCGGCAGCGTGGAAGATCCGATCAATCCGTCCAAAGGCTGCGGCGCCGTGATGCGGGCCGCCCCGATCGGGTTGGTCTTCGATGCGGAAGAAGCTTTCGTCAAAGGCATGATCGCCGGTGCCCTCACGCACGGACATCCCAGCGGATATCTCAGCAGCGCCGCCTTGGCACGGATTATCGCCGAACTGATGTGCGGGGAAAGTCTGAGCCATGCCCTAGGAACGACGATGGAACGGCTGAAACACGAAAACGGACATGAAGAATGTCTCCTCTATCTGAAAAAAGCGTATGAACTGGCCAATGACGAAATCGAACCCCGACGGGCGATCGAAGCGTTGGGTCTCGGATGGGTCGGCGAGGAAGCCTTGGCGATCGCCGTCTACTGCGCGCTGAAATATCCCGATGACGCGAAGAAAGCATTACTGTTGGCGGTCAACCATGACGGCGACAGCGACAGCACCGGCGCGATCTGCGGTAATCTCATGGGAGCATGGAAAGGCCTCGCGGCTTTCCCGCAAGCATGGATCAACGGGGTCGAAGGACTGGATATCCTCACCCAGACCGCCATCGACCTGAGTGTCGGTCGGTCTGTTCCGACGAATGGAATGAACGTTATCCGCTGGTCGGATGATTGATCCAAGGAGGCACCTATGACAGGAACCATGGGCAGCGTATTGTTTGTCGACCTCACTAACGAAACCTTCGAATATCGAAAAATTGAAG
This sequence comes from Erysipelotrichaceae bacterium, assembly GCA_049684955.1. Classification (GTDB taxonomy): domain Bacteria; phylum Bacillota_I; class Bacilli_A; order Erysipelotrichales; family Erysipelotrichaceae; genus GWE2-51-13. Next base: position 4,425 of record JBAVGP010000055.1, on the reverse strand, counting down.
AGGATGTCTATCGCAGCGTGGGTTCGGGCGTCGGTCTTGCGGCTTACCTGCTCAATCAGGCGATTCCTTTGGATGCTGATCCGCTGGGACCCGAGAATGTGCTGGGTTTTGTCAGCGGATTATTGACAGGTACCGGCGCACCGGTCACCGGCCGTTGGATGGTGGTATGCAAATCACCCATCACCGGCGGCTGGGGCGATGCCAACTGTGGCGGGACCCTTTCTCCGGCGATCAAACAATGCGGCGTCGACGGGATCTTTTTTTCGGGGCTCGCCTCAAGACCGGTACTTTTTTTACTGGACGATAACGGACCACGCATCGTCGATGCAGGCGATCTTTGGGGTAAAGACGCGGTCGAGAGCGAAGCGATCCTTTGGGAACGCTATAAATCCACCAAGAAACCAGCGGTCGCGGTCATCGGGATGGCTGGTGAGAAACGATCCAAAATCGCGGGCATCCTGAATGACCGTGGACGGATGGCGGCCCGCAGCGGCGTCGGCGCCGTCATGGGAAGCAAGAATCTGAAGGCGATCGTCCTCAACGGAAAACAGATCGTCACCGTCTTTGACCGCCCGAAAATGGCTGAATTATCCAAAGCATTCACCTTGAAAGTGAAAGGCGCGAACATGCCGCCGATCCTGAAGGGTTTCATGGTGCCTTTTTTAGGTAAAGTCATGTCGGTCGGCAGCACCTATTCCGCTTCGGACGGGATGATGGCCGCTTCGGTCATGAAACGCTGGGGGACGATCTTCAATAACACGATGGGACTGGCCAACGGCGACGATCCGATCCAAAACTGGAAAGGGACCAAGAAAGACTTGCCGAAAAACACGCTGCGCAATATGAACCCCGATAAGATCATTTCCCATGAAACCAAGAAATATCATTGTTCGTCCTGTGTGATCGGCTGCGGCGGGATCGTCGACACGAAAGAACTGACCCATGGCGAATATGCGGAAACCCACCGTCCCGAATATGAAACCTGTAACGCGTTTGGCGCATTATTGCTGAATGAAGACATGGATATCATCTATACGATCAACGAACGTCTGAACCGGGCAGGGATGGATTCGATCTCAGCCGGCTCGACGATCGCTTTCGCGATGGAATGTTACGAAAAAGGACTCCTAAGTAAGAATGAAACCAACGGGCTCGACCTCACTTGGGGCAATAGCTCGGTATTATTGGAACTGGTCGATAAGATGATCACCCGCGAAGGCATCGGCGACCTGCTGGCCGACGGTGTGAAGGAAGCGTCGCGCCGCATCACCGGCAGCGAACATTTCGCGATCACAGCCGGCGGACAGGAACCGGGTATGCACGATCCGCGCATGGATCCTTTATTGGGCATCCATTTCAGCGCCGATCCGACCCCTGGCCGTCATACGGTTGGGGCGGGCAGCTATTATAACAGCCTGCATCTATGGGAAGTCGTGCCGTGGGCTCCCAAAATCAAACCCAATACCCCGAAAGCCGACGATTACCTCGCCAGCGAAGAAAATGGCATGAAGGCGGTGGCCGGTGCCGCATATAAGCAATTGACCGATATATCAGGCGGTTGTCTGTTCGCGATGGCGTGCGGTTACCAGCATTGGCGTTTGTTCGACTATCTCAACGCGGCGACGGGCTGGAATATGACCCCGGTCGAAGCGATGGAGATGGGTCTGCGCAGCCAGACCTTGCGTCAGCTTTTCAATGTACGCCACGGCATCGATCCGATGGCATTCAAGATGTCCAACCGCATCGCCGGTGATCCGGCGCTTAAATCGGGACCCAATAAAGGGAAATCCTTGCCGATCGAGGGGATGATGAGGCAGCATTGGCTGGCGTTCGGTTGGGACGAAAACGGACATCCGACGCAGGAAACACTGAAGAAACTTAAGTTGGACGAGTATGCGGGGAAATTAAAGTGATCATCAAAGTCTATCCGGGCTCCATGGTCAAGTGCATCGGCCTCGACGAGGACGGAAATATCGAAGTGGATGACGCCTTGAGCGTAAGGGAATTGTTGGGACACTTGAAAGTCCCGGTACTGGTGCGACCGTTGATACTCATCTCGGTCAACGGGATGAATGTCGACCGCAATTATGAATTGAAGCAGGGGGACGCGGTGAGTTTCATGATGCCGCTCGCCGGAGGATGAAAATATCGGATGCGAAGGATCAATTCGCATCCTTTTTCATGAAACTTAACGGAATATTTACGATGCGTTCATTCAGAAAAAATACTCCTTCGTTATACTGTTGAAGTAAACAAAGGGAGAAACAAATGAAAAAACATTTACTCGTACTCGCAATCATCGCCATGTTGTCACTGACCGCATGTGCCGCCTCCACAACGCTTAAAGGAACCATCAATGTCTATACCCGCGACAGTTCATCCGGAACCCGTGAAGCCTTCTTCGGATTCATCGGATTAGGTACGTCGTTATCGGCGAAAGCGATCGAAGTCACCGGCAACGGCGACATGGCCGCCAAAGTCGGAGCGGATACCAACGGCATCGGGTATGTATCACTCACCACGGATTTCACCGCGAACAATCTCATCGCCTTGACCTACGACGGTGTCGCGGCGACCAAAGCGAACGTGCTCAACGGAACCTACACCTTACAACGTCCGTTCAACTATGTAACGCGCGCAGCCGGTGATTTCGGAAGTCCGCTAAAAGAAGAAATCGTCAGAGCGTTCATCGATTATCTCGCCAATTCGATCGAAGGACAAGAAATCGTCACTTCCAAGGGCGGCATCGTCGAACAATCGAAAGCGACCGCATGGGCGACCTTGGCAACCAAATATCCGAATCTCAGCAAAGCTTCTACGGTCACGATCATGACCGGCGGATCCACTTCCGTCGAATCCACCTTGAAAGCGGCATTGGAAGGATTCAAATCCTTGACCGGCGCGCAGTTCCAGATGAATCAGACCGGATCCGGCGATGGTTACAAACGTACCTTGGGTTCTGACAAAGACAGCGCTAATAAGATCGATATCGGCTTCGCATCCCGTGCTTTCAAAGCGGAAGAAGTCGTCGCGACCGGCGCGTTGAGCGGTTCCTACTGTATGGACGGGATCGCCGTCGTCGTCCAAAAGGACAACAAGATCCTCAAAGACGTAACCAAAGACTTGCTCTTCAAAATCTTCTCGGGTGCGACTTCCACATGGGAAACCGTCAAGTAAGAATTCTATACAAAATTGATTGTCAGAACGGCTTAGCCGAGGCTAAGTCTTTCTTACGCAAAGGAGAATGACAATGAGTGAACTTCAACGCCTACGATCCGATCCGGCGAATCATAAAAAGAAACTGCGCCAAGATGCTTTCTTCAAAATGCTATTTAAGGCATGTGCGATCCTGTCATCCTTGATGATCGTGATCATCGTGGTCTTCATTATGCTGAAGGGGATGACGCCGTTTCTGCCCGGTTATAAATACGGAACGCAGAACTTCATCAAATTCTTCTTCGGTTCGACCTGGCGGCAGGACCAAGGGATCTACGGGGTCGGATTCATCATCCTCAACACCTTGTTCACCGGGTTTCTGGCGCTCTTGCTGGCGTTCCCGCTCTCGGTGCTGACGGCCTTGTTCGTGGCGAAAATCGCTCCGAAACCGGTGGCCGCGGTCATGCAGACGATCATCGAACTGCTTGCAAGCATTCCTTCGGTCGTCTACGGGGTCTTCGCGGCCGGATCGATCGTCCTTTTCGTAAAGAATTTCGCGTCGTTGTTCGGTGTCACGACAGCTGGCGGCAACTCCATGCTGGCGGTCGTCATCCTGCTGGCGCTGATGATCTTGCCGACCATCACGACCATCTCCATCACGGCGATCAAATCGGTCAGCGAAGATCTGGAACAGGCTTCCTTGGCGCTGGGTGCCACCAAGACGCAGACGAATTTCAAAATCGTCCTGTCCGCCGCCAAATCCGGAATTTTCGCCGGTGCCATTTTGGGTTTGGGCCGGGCGTTCGGTGAAGCCACCGCGGTCAGCATGGTCGCCGGCAACAAGCTTTTCGGACCGACGTTCAATCTTTTCGATATCACGCGTACGATGACCTCCACCATCCTCGCCGGACTGAAGGAAACGGTCGGATTGGATTATGACGTCCGCTTCACGGTCGGCATCGTCCTGATGGTCGTCATCTTGTTGTCGAATCTTTCCATCAATTTCGTCAAGAACAGGATCGGTCGCACCACATGAAAAAATACAATCGTAAATTATCGGATGCGCTCTACAACGGCATCACGTATCTGAGCAGCGGGATCAGCGTCATCATGTTATTGCTGATCTTCGGATTCATCTTCTCGCGTGGTGCTTCGACCTTGAGCTGGAAGATGTTCACCAATGATTACTGGGCGCAGAATTACGCGCTCTCGATTCCGGCATCGCAAACCGCTTCGTTCGCAGATCCCAAATTAGGGAATACGGTCTAT
>JBAVGP010000054.1:0-13511 GCA_049684955.1 Erysipelotrichaceae bacterium | reverse complement strand
GTGTTGGTATCCGTTGGTCAAGCCATCGAATGGGGTCAGTTACTGGCTCAATCCGAAGCGCAGTTCAATCCGAACAAGACCCTGATCGCCGATTCCTTCACGTATCAGACCAACCAAGCCGACGTATTCACAGGCGGCGACTGCTATACCGGTCCGCGCTTCGCCATCGACGCGATCGCAGCCGGCAAGCAAGGTGCCATCTCGATCCATCGTTTCGTCCAACCCGGCCAGAGTCTGGTCATCGGACGCGACCGCAGGGAATACCACGCCATCGATAAGGACAACCTCGATCTTAACGGCTACGATCGGATCGCCAGGGAAAGTACGAAGTACAGTTACAAGACATCGGGAAAAGATGCCTTTACAGATGCCCGTTCCACCTTCAGCGAAGCGCAGATCAAGACGGAAACGTCACGCTGCCTGGGATGCGGAGCGACCGTCATCGACGAATATATGTGTGTCGGTTGCGGACAATGCACGACCAAATGCAAGTTCGACGCGATTTCGCTCGTACGTACGTATAATTCCGGCGGCGCCTCGTATGAAGATCTGAAACCGCTGGTCCTGAAGACCATCATCAAACGCGAAGGGAAAATCATCGCGCGGAATATCAAGAATGCCTTCGTCAAAGAAGACTGAGAAACGAAGGTACATCCCTTGCATGAACTAAGCGTCGTATTCGAAGTGATCAAAGCGGTCGACAAGATCGCGACAGAAAATCAGCTGACGGAAGTGGATACCATCGTCCTGCAGATCGGGGAACTCTCGTCGATGATCCCGAAATATGTCCAGGAATGCTTCCCGGCCGCGACCGACCGGACGCGTTTCGAAGCGACGAAACTGGAAATCGAAATCCTTACCGCTACCGCACTTTGTCGGAAATGCCATAAAGTCTTCAAAGTTGTCGAAAACGAAGGCAAATGTCCCAACGACCAAGATGACGGATGGGAATTGTTGAGCGGGAAAGAATTCAATATCAAAGAGATCATCGCCTGGTAAGACAAGCGCACCTTAGAAGTGGTTTCATTGGAACCGGTATTTAGCCGGTAAAGGGAGAATCTATGTTTACATTTAATACAGCTGCGGGTGCATCGATCGTTTCTGCGATCGTCATGTTGTTTGCGGTCATGATTTCGTTGTTCATCTTCAATGAATTCGCACGCCGGTGGAAACTGGCCGGCTTCTTCAGTTTCGTCATCCTGCCTATCGCATTAAGCATCCTATGGTTCACCGTCCTGAAGGAACAGACCTATACGGATTGGTTCCATTTGGCGAAAGTATATTCCTCGACCGCCGGCTGCATCGGTTTCTGGGCGATCCGGCATGTTGAGAAGAAAGACAAGAAGACGCATGAAGTGATCTGGCGCCTCGCCAATAACAAACTGATGTTGTTTTTCCCGCCGCTGATCCTCGCGGTCAACATCCTGGAAGCAGTCGCCCGTGACTTCCAAGTCGGCGCCATGTACTGGTTCATCCATTCCGGTGCGATCGAAGGCGAAGTCATCGGTGTTTTCGGCGGTCCGTGGAATTTCATGAACGGCATCGCAGGGCTGTTGAATATCATCACGATCACCGGTTGGGTCGGCATCGTCATCCGCCGTCAAACCAAAAACGATAAAAGCAAAGATATGTTGTGGCCTGATCTGCTTTGGTTCTGGATCATCGCCTACGACATCTGGAATTTCGTCTATACCTACAACTGCATCCCCACGCACTCCTGGTACGCCGGCATCGCCTTGCTGATCGCTCCGACCTTGTGTGCATTCACGATCGCAAAGGGGGCATGGCTTCAACACCGTGCCCAAACCTTGGCGATATGGTGTATGTTCGCCCAGACATTCCCGGCTTTCCAAGACCAGGGCAGGTTCATGGTGAATTCGACCTACAACCCGACGATCTACACGATCCTGGGTGCGCTTGCGCTCGGAGTCAACGTCGCGGTCTTCGTTTATATGATTTATAAAGTACGCAAGACAAAACGTAATCCATACAAAGCAGAATTGTATATCGATCTGAAAGAATACAAAGAAATCAAGGATTTGGCGATCTGACGAAAGAGTTCATCGGATTGCGGTAAAGTCCGATCACCGTCAAGGCGGAAGGGAACATTCAGAAATGAATGTTCTTTTTCATTATTCCTTGGGAAATCGAAAAAGAGATTTAGAATCAGAAATAGAGAATGAAAATGAAAAATATATCCTATAATTCGATTTAAAATAGGAAAAATATATTTATATTGAAAATAAAATGTATAAATGTAAATTAATATGAAAAATATGTGGACAAACCTGAAAATAATTAATAGAATGAAACGTATAGTTGGAGGAAAAGAAATATGAAAAAACACTCTTTCGATGAATTCCGCGTTTTGAATCTTACCGGCAGAAAAAAGCGAAAGGGGATTTCCGCATGAAGACACGACACATCCAACCGACAACCGATCGTAAGAAAGTCATTTCAATCGTGGCTTTGACCATCACCTCGTCATTGATCGTAGTTTTCGGTCTTGTTTTCGGAATCGTCAGCATACTCAGCGACATCAATTACACTGTCATGGGTTCCACCATCAATGGTTCCGTATTTGCGGCGGTCATCACATTCCTCGGGATCAGGTATTTCCTATCCGTCCAAAAGTTGAAAAAAGAGGTATACAAGAGTTCATCGCAATTCTCTTGGGAAAACTTTACATCGGATAAAAAACGCACGACCGAACCTTTACTGACAAAGTATTGGACGAAGGGGTGACGCAATGAAAATCTCGCGCAACTATAAAATCGCATTGCTTGTGGTCGGTGTCATCGTCATCGCCACAATGATTCTGGCAATACTATTCCACGGAGATTCTTCCGCCATCGACCCGACCGGAGCTTCGTACACCGTCGTCAAAGGGACGGAAACACTCGGGGATATCGCTGCGATCGCAAACAAAGCCTACTTCGGTTCGAACTTCGTCTGGATCATGATCTGCGGATTCCTAGTCTTCTTCTTCCAATGCGGATTCGCGATGGTCGAAACCGGATTCTGCCGGGCCAAGAACGCCGCGCATACGATGACGATGAACTTCATGGTTTTCCTGGTCGGCGCGATCGGATATTTCCTCTTCGGATTCGCCCTTCAGATGGGCGGTTCCGGGGGCGCCGCAGGTCTGGGATCCGGCGGCGCCGCATTGAATGCGCTGATCTCGATCCCCGGCTTAGGCGGAATCGTCGGATACAAAGGTTTTGCCTTACTGGGTACCTATGATGCCGGCATCTACGCCTTGTTTTTCTTCCAGATGGTCTTCATGGACACGACCGTCACGATTCCGACCGGAGCCATGGCGGAACGGGTCAAGTATTCGGCGATGGTCATCTGCTCCTTCTTCATCTCGATCATTCTTTATCCGTTGTTCGCCAACTGGGTCTGGGGCGGCGGTTGGCTTTCCACCTTAGGCAAAAATTTCGGGATCGGACACGGGGTCGTCGACTTCGCCGGTTCGGCGGTCGTGCATGCGATGGGCGGCATGATCGCCTTGGCCGGAGCGATCGTCCTGGGTCCGCGTATCGGGAAATTCAAGAAAGACGGGACGGCACGGGCTTTTCCCGGCCATGATATCCCGATGGCGATCATCGGAACCATCATCCTCTTCTTCTGTTGGTTCGCGTTCAACGCAGGCTCGACCTTGAATGCTTCCGACTTCCGCTTGGCGGTCGTCGCCACCAACACCATGATCGCAGGGGCGATCGGCGGACTGGTCGCCATGTTCTATATGTGGATCAAATTCAAGAAACCCGATCCGTCCATGACCGCCAACGGCGCTTTGGCCGGATTGGTCGCGATCACGGCGCCTTGCGCCTTCGTGAACGGACTCTCAGCCTTATTGATCGGGAGTATCGCAGGTCTGCTGGTGTGTCTGTCCGTGCCTTTTGTTGAAAACAAGCTGAAGATCGATGATCCAGTCGGCGCCATATCGGTCCACTGCGTGAACGGCTTGTGGGGCGTGATCGCTGTCGGTTTGTTCGCGGACGGTGCTTACGGTGATGGCTTGAACGGTGTCGCGGGCGGCGTCAGAGGATTGTTCTTCGGTGATCCATCCCAATTGCTGGCGCAGCTGATCGCCGTCGTCATCCTGTTTGTCTGGGGCTTCGGATTATCCTATCTCTTCTTCAAACTGCTGGATAAAGCATGGGGTCTGCGCGTTTCACCCGAAGACGAACTGGAAGGGCTGGACGTCCCGGAAATGGGTGTCTTGGCGTACCCAAGCAATATGCAGATGCGTTCCGAACTCGACTATGATTCACACGATAACGAACAGATCCGCCAATTGGAGCGTTTCAACTATTATCCTTCAAGCAGCGGTTACACGAAATCAACGAAAGATGCCGAGGTTCGGATCGATGCGGCCGTTCCGGTCGAAGTGGTTTCCGCTCCCTCGACGACCTTCGTATCGGATGTCAAACTGACCAAGATCGACATCATCACCCGTCAAAGCAAATTCGAAGCCTTGAAAGAAGCCATGAACGAAATCGGCATCACCGGGATGACCGTGACCCAGGTATTGGGCTGCGGGATTCAAAAAGGGAAAACCGAATACTATCGCGGGGTCGAGACGGAGATGAATCTTCTGCCGAAAGTCCAAGTCGAAATCGTGGTCGCCAAAGTGCCGGTCCGCAAAGTCATCGAGACCGCGAAAGCCGTTCTCTATACCGGACATATCGGCGACGGGAAAATCTTCGTCTATGACGTGGAAAACGTCGTCAAAGTCCGTACCGGCGAAGAAGGATACGATGCGCTGCAAGACGTCGAATGATATGCGAGCTCAGATTACATTTCGTATACATAGAAAATAAGTTGTCGAATCGCTCGACACAATAAAAAAGAGCACCCATGCAAGCCATAGATATCTTGCATAGGTGCTTTCCATTTTGTGAACACTGTGTTAACGGAGGATATCGATCAGATGAACACTCTATTTGTCGGTTGATTTTATAGTGACAAGGAATATAATGATAAAATGATACGAAAATCAAAGGATTCGTGGAAATGCGAACCGTCAATTTTCTTTCAGACATAACCACCCGGATTCCAGACAATGATGATCGATGAATCAACTGAAATGAAAGCATCGATCTTGAAAGGATACGAAATGATAAGAGTCGGACTTGATGTCGGTTCAACAACCCTGAAATGCGTCGTGATCAACGAGCAAAACGAAATCACCTATAAGAAATACGAACGGCACTACTCGCATATCGCTGTCAAAGCGGCGGCGATGCTTTCGGATATATGTGATGCTTTTCCGTTGGAACAACATGTGAGCCTGTGTGTTTCCGGATCCGCAGGGATGGGCTTCGCGGAACAGATGGATATCCCGTTCATGCAGGAAGTCTATGCCACCCGCCTCGCTATCAAGATGATGATCCCCGATGCGGATGTGGTGATCGAACTGGGCGGGGAAGATGCCAAGATCCTGTTCGTGTCCGGATCGATCGAAGTCCGGATGAATGGATCGTGCGCCGGCGGGACAGGGGCCTTCATCGATCAGATGGGCACCTTGCTGAATCTGAATCCGCTCGAAATGAACGAACTTTCCAAAGAATATAACAAGATCTATTCGATCGCTTCCCGTTGCGGCGTTTTCGCCAAATCCGACATCCAGCCGCTGTTGAACCAAGGTGCCCAAAAATCGGACATCTGCGCCAGCATCTTCGCCGCCGTCGTCAATCAGACCATCGCAGGCTTGGCCCAAGGCCGCGAAATCGCAGGCAAGATTGTTTATCTCGGCGGACCACTGACTTTCTTATCGCAACTGCGTGATTCTTTCGACCGTATCCTCGATCTTCAAGGTCTGTGTCCCGAGAATTCGTTGTATTACGTGGCTTACGGAGCCGCTTTCCTGAAGGAAAACACTCCGATCGACCTGTTCGGCATCCTTGATAAAATCAAACATTATACCGGGGATGTGGTTTACCGCAGTTCTCCCGCTTTATTCAAAAACAAAGAAGAATATCGCGCGTTCCAGCTTCGTCATACGACCGAGATCACGTACTCGAAACTTCTTGAGGGCAATCAGGCGGTCATCGGGATCGATGCGGGATCGACCACCACCAAATGCGTGGTGCTCAATGAAAACGCGGAAATCGTCTTTTCGAAGTATATGTCCAACAGCGGAAATCCGATTCCGCTGGTGAAGGATTTCCTGCATGAAGTCTATGCGACTTTTCCCGACATCCGCATCATCGCGTCGGCGACGACCGGATACGGTGAAGAACTCATCAAACACGCGTTCCATACCGACCTGGGCATCGTCGAAACGATCGCCCATTTCACCGCGGCCAAGAAATATGATCCCTTGGTCGATTTCATCATCGACATCGGCGGGCAGGATATCAAATGCTTCAAGATCCACAATGGCGTAATCGACAATATCTTTCTGAATGAAGCCTGTTCATCCGGCTGCGGATCGTTTTTACAGACCTTTTCCGGGGCGCTGGGCAAAAGCGTTTCCGAATTCGCGGCACTCGGCATCGAAGGCGACAAACCGGTCGATCTTGGCAGCCGCTGCACCGTCTTTATGAATTCATCCGTCAAACAAGCGCAGAAAGACGGCGCAACGATCGAAAACATTTCCGCCGGTTTATCTACCAGCGTCGTCAAGAACGCTTTATACAAAGTCATCCGCACCACCGATGCCAAGTTGCTGGGCGAGCATATCGTCGTCCAGGGCGGAACCTTCCTCAACAATGCGGTTTTACGTTCATTTGAAAAGGAAATCGGCCGCACGGTGACACGGCCTCCTTTGTCGGGACTGATGGGCGCCTACGGCGCTGCGCTTTACGCACTTGAAAATCGTCCCGAAAAAAGCAGTCTGCTGAGCCGTGAAGAACTGGCATCCTTCACCCACAGCGTCGTCGCCACCAGCTGCAAACTCTGTTCCAACCATTGTCGTCTGACTATCAATACGTTTTCGGACGGAGCGAAGTTCATCGGCGGAAATCGCTGCGAGAAACCATTGGCACTGAAAAACAAGACGGTCAAATACAATCTCTTCGAATACAAGAAAGAACTGCTTGCATCATATACACCAGTTAGCGGTACCCGTCAGACCATCGGGATCCCGATGGGACTCAACATGTTCGAACTGTATCCGTTCTGGCACACCTTCTTCAAGCTACTTGGCTTCGGCGTCATTTCCTCCGGGTTGTCCAGCCGCAAACTCTATCTGAAGGGCCAGCATACCATCCCGTCCGATACGGTGTGCTATCCCGCCAAGATTCTGCACGGACACATCGAAGAACTGCTTGCCTCCGATATCGACGCGATCTTCTATCCATGCATGAGCTATAACCTGGATGAAGGAATGGGGGATAATCACTATAACTGTCCGGTCGTGGCGTATTATCCGGAAGTCCTTTCCGCGAACATCCCCGCTTTGAAGGACTATAAGTTCATCAAGGACTATGTCGGTCTGCATCGTAAAAAAGATTTCCCCAAAAAGATCCTTGCGATTTTGGAACGTGAATTCGGATCGCTTTCATTGAAAGAAGTGAAAGCCGCGGCGGAAGCCGCCTATCTTGAACAGGATGCATTCATGAATAAGATCCAGATCAAAGGCAAAGCGTATCTCGCTTTGGCGAAAGAACAGGATCTGCCGGTCATCATCCTGGCCGGACGTCCCTATCATCTGGATGCGGAAATCAATCATGGAATCGATCAGCTGGTCGTCGATTGCGGCGCCGTACTGATCACCGAAGACGCCATTCTGGATGAAGTGAAGGCTTTCCCGACCACCGTGCTGAACCAATGGACCTATCATGCACGGCTTTATGCCGCCGCGCAGTACATCGCAAAAAGCAACGATCCCAACATCAATCTGGTCCAGCTGGTTTCTTTCGGATGCGGCGTCGACGCGATCACCACGGATGAAGTCCGCAAGATCCTCGAACGTGCCAACCGTATCTACACGCAGATCAAAATCGATGAAATCACCAACCTGGGAGCTGTCAAAATCAGACTGCGCAGTTTGTTCGCGGCCGTTTCCCAGCAAGCGAGCCATAAAGCATGAAGAAAGTACTTGAACGCATCGAATTCACGAAGGAAATGAAACGGGCCTACAAGATCCTATTCCCCAATATGATCGATATCCATTTCAAGATTTTGCGCAATGTGATGGAAAGCTATGGCTACAATATCGACTTGTTGACCAATACGGATCAGGGCGTCATCGAAGAAGGATTGAAATATGTCCATAACGACACCTGTTATCCGGCTTTGCTGACGATCGGCCAAATGATCAGCGCACTCAAGACCGGCAATTATGATCTTGATCATACCGCGTTAATGATGTCGCAGACGGGCGGCGGCTGCCGGGCTTCCAACTATATCTTTCTATTACGTAAAGCACTGATCAATGCCGGCATGGGACAGATTCCGGTCATTTCCGTGAATCTCTCCGGACTTGAGAAAAACAGCGGATTCAAAATGACCTTACCGCTGATCCAACGGATGTTGGCGGCGATGACGTACGGGGATTTATTGATGCTGCTCAGTAATCAGACCCGTCCCTATGAGATTCATCCAGGGGAGACGGACGCTCTGATCGAAACATGGATCGCCAATGTATCGCAGCTCTTCATCGATCAAAAAGCCTATACGCTGAAACCGATGCGGATTCTCCTGAAGGAAATCGCGCGTGATTTTGCGGCGCTCGAAGTCAATCGGACCTCCAAAGTGAAAGTCGGCGTCGTCGGCGAGATCTACGTAAAATACGCCGCGCTCGGCAACAACAATCTCGAAAAATTCCTCGCTTCCCAGGATTGCGAGATCATGGTGCCCGGAATCTTGGGATTCCTATTGTTCAAAGTCGACAATCGGATCGAAGATATCGCCTTATATGGCGGGAATCCATTGAAAAAGGTACTCGCCCGCATCCTGTTCGACTACCTGATGAAATACGAAGAAGCACTCAGTTCCGCACTGAAGGATACACCGCGGTTCATTGCGCCAAGCGGCTACAAGCATTTGAAAGCGCTGGCCGAGCCGATCATCGGATCCGGATGCAAGATGGGTGAAGGCTGGTGTCTGACCGCCGAAATGATGGAACTGGCCGAACTGGGCTATGAAAACATCGTCTGCACGCAACCGTTCGGCTGTCTGCCCAACCATATTGTCGGAAAAGGCATGATACGGAAAATCAAGACGGTTTTTCCTGAAGCAAATATCGTCCCGATCGATTATGATCCCGGCGCGACCAAAGTCAATCAGGAGAACCGCATCAAATTGATGCTGGCGGTCGCGCATGAACAATTGGATATGCGACAGGCGGATGCGTCCGCCCGCATCGGCATCTCGCCGGATTTCGAGATATGATCCAATAACATTCGAACCAACCTGTTTCCTCAACCGCCTGTCAAGGCGGTCTTTTTATGGATAGAGAACGATGAAGCACCCATGTCGGACAAGTCTGATATAATTTTCAGAAACATTATGAAACATTCCGCAATTATTCGGATTTATTCGCATATTGGCATCGAAACTGTGATAGAATCAGAAAAACAAATGCAGTCCACGAGAGGATTATCCCCATGAAACACATCGAATCCCCTAAAAAACAAGGTCTCTATGATCCGGCTTACGAACATGACGCTTGCGGGATGGGATTTGTGGTGAGCATCAAAGGGGAGAAGTCCCATGAGATCATCGATGAAGCGTTGAGTGTCTTGGAAAACATGACCCATCGCGGTGCTTTGGGCGCCGATGAGAATACCGGGGACGGAGCGGGCATTTTGATTCAAATCCCGCATGAATTCCTGAAGCGCGACTGCAACGTACTTGGTTTCGATCTGCCCGAGCCGGGACAATACGGTGTGGGGATGATCTTCGCGCATAAATATGACGAATTCAGGAAAACACAGATCGAAGCATTCGAAAAGATCGTCTGTGACGAAGGACAAACCGTCCTTGGCTGGCGTGAAGTGCCGATCGATAAGACCATACCGGGTGAAGGGGCGAAATCCGTCATGCCGCGGTTCATCCAGGTCTTCATCGCCAAGAACGAGAAACTCATGGATGAGATGGATTTCGAGCGGAAACTCTATACGATACGCAAACAAGCCGAAAAAATCATCATTCCGATGTGCGAGGATAAAGGCGGGACATTCTACATATCCAGCCTGTCATCCAAGACACTCGTCTATAAAGGCATGCTGACGCCGAAACAATTACGCGATTTTTATCTCGATCTGTCCGATCTGGATTTCGTCTCTTCGCTCGGATTGATCCATTCACGTTTCAGCACCAATACCTTCCCCAGCTGGGAGCGGGCGCATCCCAACCGTTATATCGTCCACAACGGGGAAATCAACACCATCCGCGGTAATGTGAACTGGATGAAGGCGCGTCAGAAACGCATTTCATCCCCCTTGTTCGAGGATATCGCGAAAGTGTTCCCGATCGTCGACGAAACCGGCAGCGACTCGGCGATGTTCGACAACAGTCTCGAATTCCTGCATCTGACCGGCCGATCCTTACCCCAATCGATCATGATGATGATTCCGGAACTGTGGGAAAAGAACAAGCGCATGTCGCAAGCGAAAAGAGACTTTTACGAGTTCAACAATTTCATCATGGAACCTTGGGATGGCCCGGCTGCCATGGCGTTCAGCGACGGGGTCGTGATCGGCGGCGTGCTGGACCGCAACGGTCTGCGTCCGTCGCGCTACTATGTCACCAAGGACGATAAAGTCATCCTGGCTTCGGAAGTCGGCGTCATCGACATCAAGCCGGAAAACGTCAAATACAAAGGAAGACTGGAACCCGGCAAGATGCTTTTGGTCGACACAGTACAACAGCGGATCATTTCCGACGATGAGATCAAAGCCAACGTCGCGGCGCTGAATCCCTATGCAACGTGGAACGCATCGCATATCGTCAAGCTGTCGGATCTGCCAAGTAAGCATGTCGAAGAACCAACCCGTACCGACCTCCTCCAGCAACAGAAATCCTTCGGTTATACGTATGAAGACATCATGACGACGATGGTGCAGACCGTGCTCAACGGGGTCGATCCGCTGGGATCAATGGGCATCGATTCGCCGTTGGCGGTCTTGTCCGAAAAGCCGCAGATGCTCTACCTCTATTTTAAACAATTATTCGCCCAGGTCACCAATCCGCCGATCGACGGGATACGCGAAGAAATCATCACATCCTGCAGCGTGTTGCTGGGTAATTCCGGCAACCTGATGGATCCGGACGATCCGTCCACGGCGAGTCTGTTTCTGGAACATCCGATCCTGACCAACGATCAATTCAATACGATCAAACAACTCGATAATGATCAGTTCAAATCAGTCACAATCCCTATCCTGTATAAAGTAAAGGAAGGGGTCAAAGCGATGGAAAAGGCGTTGGAACTTGTCTTCAAGGAAGCCGACGACGCCATCGACCACGGGGCCAACATCATCATCCTCAGCGACCGGGGCGTCGATGTAGTCCATGCGGCGATCCCCGCGCTGTTGGCATCCGCCGGTTTGCATCATCATCTGATCCGCAAAGAGATTCGCACCAGTATGGGTATCGTGCTGGAATCAGGCGAACCGCGCGAAGTCCATCATTTCTGCGCCTTGATCGGTTACGGTGTCACCGCCGTCAACCCCTACATCGCTTTTGAGACGCTCAGCGACCTCGCCTCACAGGGCTTGTTGGAAGGGATGGACGATGTGCAGGCGCAAGACAAATTCATCAAGGCGACCGTTAAAGGGGTCATGAAGGTCCTCACCAAGATGGGGGTCTCGACGATGCGCAGTTATCACGGCGCCCAGATCTTCGAAGCGGTCGGCTTACGCCATGAACTGATCGGCCGTTATTTCACCATGACCGCATCGCGCATCGAAGGAATCGGGATCGAAGAAATCGCTTTGGAAAACCAGCTGCGCCATGAAAGCGCCTATGCGGAGTCACCCTCGACGGATACGCTTGAAGTCGGCGGTTATTTCCAATGCAAAGACGACGGCGAGATCCATCTGTATAATCCGGAAACCATCTATCTATTACAGAAAGCATGCCGCGAAGGGAACTACCCTTTATTTAAATCCTTCAGCCATAAGATCAATGATGAAAATATCTTTACACTGCGACATCTGCTTGATTTCAACTATGGCATGCAGGATACCTTGCCCATCGAAGAAGTGGAAAGCGTGGATGCGATCGTGAAGAAATTCAAGACCGGCGCCATGTCTTACGGATCACTCAGCAAAGAAGCCCATGAATGCATCGCGATCGCCATGAACCGTTTAGGCGGGAAAAGCAATACCGGTGAAGGGGGCGAAGACGCATCCCGTTTCATCACGATGACCAACGGCGACAGTAAAAACAGCGCGATCAAGCAGGTCGCATCCGGTCGTTTCGGCGTCACCAGCAATTATCTGATCCATGCCAAGGAAATCCAGATCAAGATGGCGCAAGGCGCCAAACCCGGTGAAGGCGGACAATTGCCGGCCCGCAAAGTCTATCCGTCCATCGCGAAAGTCCGTCACTCGATTCCGGGTGTCGAACTGATTTCACCACCTCCGCATCATGATATCTATTCGATCGAAGATCTGGCTCAGTTGATCAACGATCTCAAGAATGCCAACCGCGATGCCCGCATCAATGTGAAATTGGTCTCCGAAGTGGGCGTCGGAACGATTGCCGCCGGAGTTGCGAAAGGCAAAGCCGATGTCATCCTGATCAGCGGGTATGACGGCGGAACCGGTGCGTCACCGCGCACCAGCATCCGTAATACCGGTCTGCCTTGGGAACTCGGATTAGCTGAAACCCATCAGACCTTGGTTCTAAACAAGCTGCGCGACCGGGTCGTCCTTGAAGTCGACGGGAAACTGTTGACCGGAAGAGATGTCGTCATCGCGGCGCTCTTAGGCGCGGAAGAATTCGGATTCGCGACCACCCCCTTGATTTCGCTGGGTTGTGTGATGATGCGCGTCTGCAATCTGAATACCTGTCCGGTCGGCATCGCGACCCAGGATGAGAATCTGCGCAAGAATTTCAGCGGAAAACCCGAACATGTGGAAAACTTCATGCGCTTCGTAGCGCAGGAAATGCGCGAAATCATGGCGAAACTGGGGTTCCGGACGATCAACGAAATGGTCGGACGGACCGACAAACTGAAATCCAGAGAGAATATCAAACATTGGAAAGCATCCCAGGTCGATCTTTCAGGCATCCTCTACCAACCGTATGCCGGATCCGAAGTCGGGCGCTATCATACGATCAACCAGAATCATCATCTGGACAACTCGTTGGATATGAAGAAGCTGCTCAGGATGTGCAAACCGGCGCTGGAGAACCGCAAACCGATCCGCGCCAAACTCAAGATCAACAATGTGAACCGCGTCGTCGGGACGATCGTCGGCAGCGAAATCAGCCGGAAGTATGGTGAAGCCGGTTTACCGGAAGATACGATCCGTCTGACCTTCGTCGGTTCAGCCGGCCAAAGTTTCGGCGCGTTCATTCCGAAAGGCATGTTTCTGGAACTT
>JBAVGP010000053.1:0-5409 GCA_049684955.1 Erysipelotrichaceae bacterium | reverse complement strand
ATGGCGCGATCTGGCGGGATCATCCGCTGCAGATCGTCGAGCAGTATTATGCATGGTCGCAGAATTATCAGGAGAACCAGATCACGATCGTCTATGACACGATGTGGGACGGGACGAAACAACTCGCACACCGGATCGCGACGGAAATATCCGCGCTGTCACCCGATACGAAAGTGAAACTCTACAACGTCTCGATCAGCGACAAGAATGACATCATGACGGAAGTCTTCAGATCGAAAGCGATCGTCGTGGGATCTCCCACCGTCGGGCAAAGCATCATGTCGTCGGTCGGCGGATGGCTGGACTTTCTGAAAGAACTCAAATTCAAAAACAAGAAGGCCGCTGTTTTCGGATGTTACGGTTGGAGCGGGGAAGCGACCAAAGAGTTGCGCGAACGTTTGACCAACGCCGGATTCGCGGTCATCGAACCGGAAATCAAATGCAATTGGAATCCCGGTGAAGAGGACTTCAGTAAAGCGGTTGAAATCGCGAAGGCGCTTTGCGAAGAATAGGAAACATGTAAAAAGGCTCGGATTCTGAATTGCATTCCTTTCAGCATTATCTCCAGCTGATCGGATCCATTCATACCGAGCCTTTTTATACCTTTCTTTTACAGTCTTCTCTTCCTGAAGATCAGCATCGATCCCGTCAAACTCAGCACGATCAGCAATGCGGTGATGAACACGATGGGCGTCACTTCGCCGACTTCGACGGTTTTCGCCAGCAGCGCGACATTCACGGAGGCCAAGGCGATCGGGTTGAACTGATGAAGTTTCGGGAACGCGTCCAGAATCATCAGAATCACGATCACTACCGAAGTCAGCGTGAGTCCGCCGAAGTTGCCGGGGGTGAATGAACTCGACAGGAGAATGAGCGACAAGAGGAAGGCGCCGAAGAGCCAGAGACAGAACACCGAGAACAACAGGTTCGGCTGATTGCCGGAACCAAACAGATAAGCGGTATAACCATAGGTGGTGACAAACGCGATCAGCAGCGATACGGTCCACGTAACGAGGGATACGGTGAACTTCGATAAGAGCACCGCGCTGCGCGATAAGCCCTTGGTAAGCATGTTGATGAGCGTCCCCTTGGTGATCTCGGCGGATAACATCCCACTGAACACCAACAGGACCACCAACATACCCATTTGGCTAAGATTTTTGAAAAGCTGGGCATACGCATCTAGGGCGACCGGCGGCGGGATCGTGATCACGATACCATCGAGGGCCAGCGATTTGAAGATTTCCGGCATCAGTTTCGCGGTCAGCGGACTCAACATGCCGAATAAGAAAAACACGGATACCAAGATCAGGATTCGATAGGTGCGGAAACTCTCCAGCACCTCTTTCTTTGTGAATGCGATATAGCCTTTCATTTGACCATCTCCATGAACAGATTTTCCAAGGTCGGTTCGCCGACTTCGTATTTCGTGATCTGTATTTTCTCCCTTGTCAGATATTCAAGCAAGGGCTGATCGGTATTCTTGAAATCATTGAGCTCGACGCTCAGCGTGTGGTTTTCGGAGCTGACCTTTGAAACAAAGGGTTGTGCGCTTAGTGCGGTAATGATGTTGGCGATATCCTCTGTCCGGGCATCAAGCTCGATCGTCACGGTGTTTTGGCGATAACGTTCCTTGATCTGCGCCAGATCGCCTTCCAGCATCAATCTTCCCTCGTTCAATACCCCGACCCGGTCGCAGATGCGTTCCACATCCGACAGGATATGGGTTGAAAAGATGACGGTCGTATACTTCTTGGCGGCGAGCAGGATATGCAGAATTTCGCTGCGACCGACCGGATCCAGTGCGGAAGTCGGTTCATCGCAGATCAGCAGTTTCGGCTCGTTCAGCAGCGCCTGCGCGATCCCCAGCCGTTGCTTCATGCCGCGCGAGAATCCGCCGATCTTGCGGTTCACATCGGCTAGGCCGACGAGTTCCAAGAGCTCTTTGCTTTTTTGTTTCGTCTTTTCCTTCGATAGTCCGGTGATCTCCCCGCAAAGTTTCAGATATTCCATCGGCCGCATGTAACCGTAGAACTCAGGGACATCGGGAAGATAGCCGATATGCCGGTTGGTCTTCGTTTCGCCATAGACGACTTTCTCTCCGCAGACCGTGATTTCCCCGCCATTTCCTTCCAACAGTCCAAGGATGATCTTCATGGTCGTCGTTTTGCCGGCCCCGTTCTTGCCGACGAAGCCGAAGATGATGCCTTCGTCGACGCTGAAACTCAAGTCTTCAAGGACTTTCAGATTTCCGTAGCTTTTCGATACATGATCTAATTGTAAGACAGACATCAGTTATCGCCTCGGCCCATCGTGAAATACAGGATCGGTCCGATGATCTGAAGCAACAGGACGACAAAGATCCAAATCGTCTTATTCCAGAATTTGTAGGTCGGGTGTTTGAGGACATGGATGAGGGCGGTGATCGCCAATCCGATTTCAACAAGGATGATCGGGATCAGGAAGGGCAGATAAGGGATGATAGTTTCCAGTTTCATGGTTTTTCTCCTAGAGGGCTTCGATGTCGCGTACGATCCGTTTGAAACGTTCGTTATCCGCAAGACTTCCGAAGGCCGGGTTCAATATCACTTCTTTGATCGATTGTTTGACGGCATCGTCGCTGCGGGGTGCCGCGTTCCCCAGATCCAAGGTTTCGATCAAACCGTCGATCTTGTTGAATAAATGTGTGGTATGCAAAGTGATCGGCAATAAACCGGGCGAACAGACGATGTCCGCATAGGCTTCAAGATGATCCAGCGCTTCATCGATGCGATGATTTCCCAGAAAGATCGCCGCGGCGGTGATGTGGAAGGGAAGCACCGTCGCCGGATGGGCTTTGTCCATCCCGAATGCTTCAATCAGTTTGTTAGCTGAACTTACCCATCGATCCAGCGATGCCTGATCGTCTTTATAGAGGTTCAACAGGGTCGGATACGCGCTCAGAATCGAAATGAGATTGATGAAGATCGATCCTTGAAGCAAACTGATCGCTTTCGCGTTCTCCTGCTTCATCATATACGCGCTTGCCAAGGGGATGTCAGGCGTCATCAGTATCTCCTGCGTCCCTTCGAGCAGATCGATCACTTCCGAAGCATGCCCCATCATCAAATGGGCGCTCGCTTTCAGTAATGGGATCTGGCGTATAAGTTTCGGATCATCCCCGCATGTCTCGATCCGGTCGAACAGATGAATCGCTTCGCTGAGCACTTCTTCCATCTTTGCCTGCGAGGATACCAGATTCACCTGGTTCATCAACAGGATGCCCATATTCATCAATAATGGCCAACAAGAGTAGTACTTCTTCACATAACCCGACCACTCCTGATGTGCTTCGTCGAAACCGACCTCCGTGAACCGCTGTGATAGTCGTCGGTACAGTTTGCGGATTTCGAGTTTGTTCATCTGCGGCTGATAATCGAAGAGTTCATCCACTGAGATATCGAAGTAGGAAGCGATCACCGGTAACAGCGTGATATCCGGGTAACTTTGTCCGCTCTCCCATTTCGAGACAGCCGGCTTGGATATCCCAAGATAATCCGCCAGTTCTTCCTGGGTCAATCCTTTTTCCTTACGTTTCTCGATGATTTTCATCCCGATACGAATTTCTTTCATGACATCACCTCGTCTTTCATTATAGGCAGCGTCCGATTGGGTTACAATCCGCGCATAGTTAAGTTAAGTATACTAAATTAACCAATGGTTAACCAGTAGATTGTCCGCTAGTCTCGGTGCACGATAATTCCGCGGTTTCCTATTATGAGGTATCATATGACTATGAATATCGATGTGAAACGCAGTCACGAAGGAAACATCTATGAACCATCCGTTTGAACCGGTCTATGACGAAAACTCGACGATCCTGATCCTGGGGACTTTCCCTTCCGTCAAATCAAGGGAAACAAGTTTTTACTATGGCAATCCCCAAAACAGATTCTGGAAAACCATCAGCCGGCTGACCGGTGAAGCGATCCCGGAAACGATCGAAGAGAAGAAAAGGATATTACTGAAACATTATATCGCGATCTGGGATGTGGTCGAGTCCTGTGATATCAAGGGGTCCAGCGACAGTTCGATCGAGCATGTCGTCCCGAATGATCTGGCGAGCATCATCCGCATCTCCAAGATCGAGCGTATCTACGCCAACGGAAACAAAGCGTTCGAGCTCTACCGGCGATATTGTTATGACAACATCCAACAAGAGATCATCAAACTCCCTTCGACCAGTCCTGCCAATGCGGCGTACTCGGTTGAAAGATTGGTTGAATGCTGGGGCCAAACGATCTCCATGGAATGAAGAAAAAACAAGCGTTTCAAATACGAAACAGGAGGCAACCATGCAAACAACGACGGCATTGCTGATCGTCGACGTCCAGAACGGAATCATCGATGATCCTGATTATCCTATCTTCGAAGCTTCGAAACTACTGAAGAATATACGCTCCCTGATTGACAAAGCACACGCAAAAGACATCCCAGTCATCTATATTCAACATACCGAGGGTGACGATTACGTACTGGGGAAAGGGAAACCCGGATGGTTCATCCACCCCGATATCACTCCGTCAGATAAGGATAAGATCATTTTGAAGACCACGCCGGATGCTTTCCATAATACCGAGCTGCAGGATCTGTTGACCCGTCTGAAGGTCGAACGGTTGGTCGTCGCCGGTCTGCAGAGCGAATATTGCATCGATACGACTTGCCGTCGGGCGTTCAGCTTAGGATACAAGACGATCTTGGTGAGCGATGCCCACAGTACCGCGGATTCCGCCACCCTTACTGCCGCGCAGATCATCGGGCATCACAATCAAGTTTTGAGCAGCTGGTTTGTTTCTTTGTCGGACAGCGCCGAGATACAATTCTAGTCCGCCAAATGTTGATGCGCATCCATAAACAATTGCATTGATTGAAGGGCGGGAGTAAATAGAGTAAAATGACAACAGGAGGCGATAATATGAACAATCTCGAATTCGCCATAACAATGGAAATGGACGGGGAACAATTCTACACCGAACAAGCGGATGCCAATAAAGACAACAGCTTGGGGAAATTATTCTTGGTCCTTGCGAAAGATGAACGCAGTCACGCAAAAATCCTTAAGAACAGATTCAATAACCTATCTTATGAAATGAATGTCAGTTCGACGGTCACCGAGGCAGTCAATGTATTCAAGGGAGTCCGTGATTTTAAGAGCGAAATACGGACGACGCCGACCCAACTCGAATTATACCGGGATGTTCTGGATCGCGAAAAGAAGAGCATCGACCTGTATAAAGAGATGCTTGCGGAAGCACTTGAAGAACAAGATAAGGAACTCTTTGAATTCCTGGTCCTGCAGGAAACGAACCACTTCACCATGTTCGAAGAAATGGTGTCGTTGCTGACCCGCCCGGAAGAATGGGTGGAAGA
>JBAVGP010000052.1:0-3550 GCA_049684955.1 Erysipelotrichaceae bacterium | reverse complement strand
AATTTTCTCCCCACACTGCATGCAATGTGATGGCCCGTAGACGATTGATTCATGCTTTGGAAGACGATAGATAACGACATTCAGAAATGAACCGATGATTGTGCCAAATATGAGAATGAGTGTTCCGTAAAGCATGGACATGGATAATATCCTCCCCTATACTGAACATTATAATGAAAGCATGTCTCAATTGAAAGAAGAAGAGGAGAAACAATGAAAGCCATACCTTTAGGACAACTATTGATTGAAGAGGGCATTCTAACCGAAGATCAACTCAGCCAGGCGCTCGCTTTGCAAAAAACTGCGAAGAAACGGATCGGGGTGTTGATTACCGAACTCGGTTTCGCAACGGAAAAAGAAATTTCGAAAGCACTTGCGCGTCGGCTCAATGTCGAGTATCTCGAAAATCCTATTTTCAGCATCGAAGCGGAAGTCGTGCGACGCGTACCGGAAGCATTGGCGCGCAAATATCGCATCGTTCCGCTGAACATCCGTGAAGGGACGCTGACCATCGTCACAAATGACCCGCTGGACTTCTCATGTCTTGAAGATGTCGGAATGATCACGGGAATGGAAGTGTCGACCGTCCTGTCGACCGGCACAGAAATCGATAAAGCAATCGACCGTGTCTATGCGAAACGCAATGCGGACGAGATCATCGACGACATCAAACAGGAATACTCGGTGTTGAATTTCGAAACTCCGAATGCTGACGATCAGGGCATCGTGGAACGCGTCGACTCGGCGCCGGTAGTAAAACTCGTCAACTCGCTGATCCTGGAAGCCTACCAACAAAACGCCAGCGATATCCATATCGAACCGCAAGAACATCTCACCCGCGTCCGTTTCCGTGTCGATGGGGATCTGCAGGAACATACGGATTTCTCGAATGATTTCCATAGTTTGCTGACCACCCGCATCAAGATCATCAGCGGTATGAACATCGCCGAGAAGCGTATCCCGCAAGACGGATCGTTCACGGTCAACAACGACTTCATCCATGTCGATATGCGTGTATCCAGTTTGCCGACACCGTTCGGAGAGAAAATCGTCATGCGTCTGTTAGGCGCAAACCGTTATATCGACTACAATCTTCCCGCATTGGGATTATCTCCCGAAACGATGGAGGCTGTCGAGAAAGCATTGTTGATTCCGCATGGCATTCTATTAGTCACAGGTCCGACCGGAAGCGGAAAGACCACGACGCTATATGCGATGCTTGCCCGCCTGTCGAAACCGAAAGTCAATCTTGTCACCGTCGAAGATCCGATCGAGCGAAGGTTTGATGGAATCACTCAGGTGCAAGTCAATCCCAGAGCGGGATTAACCTTCGCCAGCGGATTACGTTCCATCCTGCGCCAAGACCCGGATGTCATCATGGTCGGCGAAATCCGTGACAGCGAAACCGCTGAAATCGCGATTCGTGCCGCCATCACCGGTCACTATGTCTTATCAACCATCCATACCAACGACGCCTTATCGACCATCACACGTCTGGTCGATATGGGAGTCGAACCTTATCTGGTCGCATCGTCGGTAAAATGCATCATATCGCAGCGTTTAATCAAGAAGATCTGTACGCACTGTAAAGAAGAAGTTGAAATCAGTGCGTCTGATAACCGTCTACTTCAGACTCACCTGAAGACTGCGAAAGTCGGGAAAGGTTGCCAACATTGCAACCAGACCGGGTATCAAGGCCGTACGGCAGTCCACGAAGTTTTAATGATCGAGCAGGGAATGGAAGAGCTGATTTCTCGCAGAGCATCGATGGAAGAGCTTCGCAAGTATACACATGAACGGGGAATGCGTATGTTGCGTGATGAAGTGCTTGAATTGATTGACAAGGGGGTGACTACCGTCGACGAAGGTATCAGAATTCTGTATGCTGTTGAGTGAAGGGGGGTTTCCCAATGTTCGATAAAATCCTATCCTATGCCCAAAAGGAACTTTGTTCCGACATCCATCTTGCAGGCGGGTATATGCCCATCGTCCGACTTGACGGTAGCCTAGTGCCCTATTCTTCGGAAGTCCTATCGAATGCGGAAGTACTCGGGTATGCTTATGCCATATTCAATGACCAGCAACGCGAACTTTACGATTCAGGTTATGATGTCGACTTAGCATTCGCCGACCAATTCGGCAACCGATATCGTGTCAACGTTTACCGTTCCCGTGGAAACTGTTGTATCGCGATACGGTGCTTACGCGGCAAAGTGCCTACGATCGATGAATTGAAATTGCCGCCGATCTTGAAGGATTTAGCGATGCTTCCCCGCGGATTGGTATTGATCACCGGACCAACAGGGAGTGGCAAGTCCACGACCTTGGCAGCGATGATCGATGAAATCAATACGACCCGGCAATGCCATATCCTAACTCTTGAGGACCCGATTGAATATATATTCGAGCCCAAAAAAGCGATGGTCCATCAACGCGAAATTCATGCCGACTTCAGAGACTTTGCTTCCGCTCTTCGCGCAGCTCTCCGTGAAGACCCGGATGTCATTCTGGTCGGAGAAATGCGTGACCATGAAACCATCAGTCTGGCGCTCACAGCGGCGGAAACAGGACACTTAGTCCTATCCACCCTGCACACCACAGGTGCCGCAAGCACCGTCGACCGTATTATCGACGTCTTCCCGCCCCATCAACAAGGGCAGATCCGCACCCAATTAGCCAGTTCCCTACGCGGCGTCATTTCGCAAGAATTGATGCCGATGAGCGATGGCAAAGGTCGTGTCATGGCCAACGAAATCATGATCATGACCGATGCGATCGGAAATCTGATCCGTGAAAACAAGATCGTTCAGATCAATTCCGCGATCCAGACGGGTATGCGAATCGGTATGTTGTCGCTAGATGCTTCGTTAGTGAATCTGATTCGTCAAAATTTGATTTCAGTCGAACAAGGATTGACAATTTCTAACAATCCGGATGCGCTGAAACGCTTGTTGACAACCTCGTATTAATGTGCAAAAATAACCATAAGGAGGGAAACTTACACATGAAAAAGCTTAACAAAAAAGGGTTTACATTGATTGAACTCATCGTCGTCATCGCCATTCTTGCCATTCTAGCCATGATTTTAATTCCGTCGTTGACTGGGTATATTGCGAAGGCAACCAACGCTAAAAATGCAGCTAACTGTCGCTCACTTTATACACAGTATCAGCTTGATTTAGCGGTTGCTACCGGAACAGTTGCCATTGATGTCCCTGCAGACATGGGTGGAGTTCACATAACTGTTCCAGCTGCTGCACAGTTACCTGGTACTTCGTTAGCTGCATTTGCTTGCACTGGCGATGGCTATACTTTTTCATACCCTAGTTTTGTTGGTGTGAAAACTGCTCCTTGATTTTTGAATTAAATGGCTCTAAGCAAAATGTCGGGGTAACCCGATAGAATGTCAAAGAGTAGAAGCAGGAATTCTCAGAAATGAGAGTTCCTTTTTTTGGCTCGAGGGCGAATATGACTATTCTATAGGGATTCTGTGTGTAATCGGGTCTTTTCATAGGTTGGATAGCATCTCTTTATAAGATAGATGAATAGT
>JBAVGP010000051.1:0-7872 GCA_049684955.1 Erysipelotrichaceae bacterium | reverse complement strand
CCTTTGGTCCATGCGGAAAACGGCAGCGGATTCACCTCATCATATCTGGTCGGATAATGATAAAGCAGACTTTGCGGGTCTTGCCATCCTGCTTCCGTCAAACGCTGAATCAAGGCTGGACTGCATTTGAGGTCTTTGAACTCCATATTCTTACGAAAAAGGGCAAGAACCCTTTATTCGACTCCGAAGATGAAGGAATAGACTGGCTGTTGCCCTACGACGATTTCTACCTCAAGGGTCGGGAACCGTTCATTGATGAATGCTTCGATACTCGCTTGTTCTTCTTCCGTGACATCCTCGCCGACCAATACCGTGATGATTTCGCTGTCTTTGTCGATCAGTTCTTCAAGCAGGGTCTTTGTGGCTTCGAGTTTGTCTTTGGTGGAAACGACGATGTTCTTTTCGAAGATGCCCATATAGTCGCCGGCGCTGATTTCCATCCCTTCAAAGACGGTGTCCTTGATGGCATAGGTCACTTGACCGGTTTTGACGTGTTTCAAAGCTTTCTTCATTTCGGCGATGTTCTCGTCGACCCCGACTTCGGGGTTGAACATGATGCAGGCGCTCAAGCCTTGCGGAATGCTCTTGGTCGCCAAGACTCTTACGTCGGCTTCATCCAGGATGCTTTCGGCTTGCTGGGCGGCCAGGATGATATTGGAATTGTTCGGCAGGATGAAGATATGGTCGGCGTTGACTTTCTTGCATGCGGCGACGAAGTCTTCGGTGGAAGGATTCATCGTCTGGCCGCCGCTGATGACGACATCGACACGGTATTCTTCGAACAGATGCTTCACGCCTTCTCCCGCCGCGACGGCGATCAAGGCATATTTCTTCTTCGGCATTTCTTTGACCGCATGGGCTGCCGCTTCGACGATATGTTCGTGCTGCAGCTGCATGTTCTCGATCTTCAGTTTCAGGAATTCGCCATAGCGCTGACCCAGATTCAGGGCTTCGCCCGGAGCCAAGGTATGGACATGGACTTTGACGATATCTTCGTCCTGGACGACGACGATCGATTCGCCGATGCGTGCCAAGGCGTTGCGCAGTTTATGTTCGTCGAAGACATCGAAGTTTTCGGCGGAGATTTTCAGGATGAATTCCGTGCAGTAGCCAAATTCGGTATTTTCGAATTCGGTCTGGACGCCTTGTCCGATTTCGGTTTTCGCCAACAATTGGACCGGAGTGCCTTTAAGACCTAATCTAAATCCTTCCAGGATCGTTACATACCCTGCTCCGCCGCTGTCCACGACACCGACTTCCTTCAGAATCGGAAGGAGTTCGGGGGTGTTCTGAAGCGATTCGTGGGCGGATTGGATGAGGAAATCGAAGAATTCGATCATATCCTTGTCGGGATGTGTAACCAGATAGTCCTGGGCTTGTTTACCGCTTTCACGCAATACCGTCAGGATCGTCCCTTCGACCGGACGCATGACCGCTTTATAGGCGATTTCGGTCCCTTTGACCAAGGCATCCGAAACATCTTTGACATTCAAGGTCGACTTGCCGTCGACGGATTGATAGAATCCGCGGAAGATCTGGGACAGGATGACGCCGGAATTCCCGCGCGCCCCCATCAAGAGACCTTTGGAAAGGACTTTCGAAATGTCTCCGACATGGTCGCTTAAAACAGCTTTCGCTTCGCGAATGCCGTTGGTGAACGTAAGATTCATATTTGTGCCGGTATCACCATCCGGGACCGGAAATACGTTTAACGCGTCAATTTCATGATGATGGTTGGTGAGATTGTTCGCACCGCTTTCCAGCATGACTTTGAACAGCGAGCCGTTGATCGTTTTCATGGTTCCTCCGTTATGCGACGACACGTACGCCTTGGACAAAGACGTTGATGGCGACGAAATCATGCTCCAACGTTTTTTCCAAAACGTATTTGACTTTCTTTTGGACTTCCGTCACGACTTCGGAGATGCGAACGCCGAAACTGATGACGATATAGAGGTCGATTTCGAAGCCCGCTTCGCTCTTGCGGACGACGACGCCCTTTGAATAGTTTTCCTTTTTCAGCAGTTCCGCGATTCCGTCCTTCAGGACTTTCTGCGATGCCATTCCGACGACGCCATAGCATTCGGTGACGACGCCGCCCGCCAAGGTCGCGATGGCTTCCTGGCTGATATTGATGTTCCCCAATTTGGTGATGCGTTCAATTGACATACATCTTCCTCCTTCGTAGTGGTAAGCAGTGCTATTATAACAGACTCTTTCCGTAAATACAAAACTACTTCTCACACGGCTGGCTGAAGGCGGTACGCGTCATTTCATCGAAGAAGATGCAGGAATTATCGGCTTTCAGGGCATTCACGATCCGCGGATACTCTTCGATCATGTCCAGTGTCGTAAGCGAGGTGAAGATACGGTTTCCATCCTGCATGATAACTTTCACGAAGTTTTCATCATATCGGGTCGGATATAGGTGAATTTCGGAAACATTTCCCAGTCCTTCCTTTGAAATGGGTTTCATCGCATTGACCAACGGCTGCAGTGTTTTTACGTCCTTGTAGCCGTAGATGCCGGGATTCTGCAGCCAAGCCTTGGCATATTCGTCCTTCAGCGGCAACAAGCTTCCGTCGCTTAAGACAAGTTTCGCCTCATCCAGCCAGATCGCCATGATCGGTTTTTCCGTGACTTGGATGCGGATGACATTGTTCGCATCAAGTGAAACTACGGCGTCTTGCACCAAAGGTTCGACTTTGATGTTTTTGCGAAGTAATGCCGCGTTCTGCATCAGGAAATTCTTGGTATAACCGCTGTCGGACAGTTTCAGGATATAGGCATCCGGCAGGATCTTCGTGCCTGAGATGAGGATCGAAGAGGATAATGCGGAAGTACTTGCGAAATAGAGATAATAGCCGGCGCAGACCGCCGATGTGAACAGGAAAAAAGCCGTGCCGATGAGGAATTTCCGTAAACGGCGCTGACGCTTTTCTTTTTTCCGGTTGGCGATCAGATCGTCGACCGATACGACATCCTTCCCTTGCTTCACTCCGGCTTCCTCCAATTAAAGAATTCGATTTCCGTCTGCAGTTCGACATCGAACTTCGTTTTCACCGCGGAACGTACTTTGTCGATCAGCTGGGCGACATCCACCGCCTTCGCATGGTCGACGTTGATGATGAAATTGGCATGCTTGTTGGAGACCATCGCGCCGCCGATCCGATGACCGCGCAATTGGCAGGCTTCGATGAATTCCCACGCGAAATGATCGGGAGGATTACGGAAGATGCTGCCGGCGTTGGGATAATCGAGCGGCTGCGTTTCAATCCGACGGGTGCGGCGTTTTTCAATCAATTCGCGGATCTCTTCTTTATCCTTAGAAGTCAGTTTCAAGCGTACCGCCAGGATGATCCAATCGGAATTCTTCTGGAAAATGGAACCGCGATAGTCCCAGCAGCACTCATACCCGGGAATCCAGACGATTTTCCCGTCGATCAGGACCTGGACTTCCTGGACCAGGTCGCCGATCCAGCCGTGATAGGCGCCGGCGTTCATATAGACGGCTCCGGCGATGGTGCCGGGGATGCCGCAGGCGAATTCAAGTCCGGATAAGCCGTTCTGCATGGCTTTGTAGGAGAGTGCGATGAGACTCGCACCGCCTTGCGCGACGCAGATTTCATTGTCGAAGAAGACATCGGTGAACGTGCGGTCCAGCCGGATGACCAGTCCTTCATACGGATCATCGGATGCCAGGATGTTGGATCCTTTACCGAGGATCTTATAGGGAATCTGCTGATTCTTGGCCAGCTTGAGGATTTCCAGCAAAGCCAGTTCGTTTTTCGGATAAACGACGAAGCGTGCGTTCCCTCCCACACCCATCGTGGTCATGGAGGAAAAAGCGACGTTTTCGTCGACTTTCGCATATTGTCCCAAATGGGTGATAAAGTTTTCCATTTAGCTGCCTTTCAGGATTTCTTCCATCAGGTCGATCATCTGGTTCGCCGCTTCGGGTTTCCCCAGATGTTTGGCGTGATCAGCCATGATTTTCAGATGATCGGGGTTGGCGATGAGTTCGCTGATCGTCTTGGCCAGCGAATTCGCTTCCATTTCGCGCTCTTCGATCATGATCGCGGCGCCGCTGTCGGCCAGGGATTTGGCGTTGAGGACTTGGTGGTTATTGGGTACGTAGGGACTCGGGATGATGATGGACGGTAAACCGACCGCCGTGATTTCAGCCGCCGTTGTCGCGCCGCCCCGGCAGACAATCAGATCGACCTGGTTCATCAGGGCGAGCTGGTCGACATAGGCGACGATCTTGACGGTCTCATCGTCTTTCACCAACGCCGCGAAATCTTCGTAATGTTTCTTGCCGGTGACATAGAGCACCTGGAAATCCTTATTGCGGAGATTCTCCAGCACATCGACCATCAGATGGTTGACTGATTCGCTGCCCAACGATCCCATCACGATCAAGACGGTCGGGAGATCCTTGCGTAAGCCGTATTTCGTCAAAAGCTCAGGATCCGCTTTGAGGCTCTTTAGTTCATAAGTGCGCGGATTGCCGAGCAGAAAGGTCTTTTCGCGCGGGAATTGTCCGTTGTTTTCGGTATAGCAGGTCACGATCGCGTCGACATTGGACGCCATCGCGCGGTTGGCTTTGCCCGCATAGGAATTTTGTTCATGCAACATCGTCTTGATCTTCAGGGCATGAGCGGCGCTGAGTACCGGGACGGTGATATACCCTCCGAATCCGATCACGAAATCGGGATGGAAGTCCTTCAGGATCTTCATGGCTTTACTGCGGCATTTCAAGGTCTTGATCGCCGCGTTGACTTTGGCGAAGATCGATCCGTTGAACCCTTTGGCATCCAGTCCGATGAACTGAAAACCAAGCGCCGGGATTTCATGCGCTTCCATCCGGTCGTTGTTCCCGATGAACAGCACTTCAGCATCTTCATAGCGCGCCATGATGGCGCGGGCGAGCGAGATCGCCGGATAAACATGACCGCCGGTTCCGCCGGTTGCGATGCATATGCGCATAGTATCCCTCCTTATCTTTGATTATTATACCATATCCTTTACCGACGGTTTTTGAAAATCGTCCATCAATAAGGCATGGCATGATGGGTATTAATTTGGTAAAATGATGAAAAGCGGAGGAACTATGCTGAACTACAAATGCATTCTGTTGGATCATGACGATACGATCGTCGAGAGCACTCAGGAAATACACTACCCTTCCTTCCTGGAAACGCTGCGGACGCTGCGGCCGGAAGAAGAGGTCATCTCCCTGCATGACTTCGTTTCGTTGTGCTATCATCCCGGTTTCATGGGATTGTGCGATAAATACGGTTTCGATCAGGAAGAGTTGAAGACCGAATACGCGATCTGGAAGAAATTCACGCGCGGACATATCCCGCACGCCTATCCGGGTATCAAGGAAATCCTTTTGCGTTTTCGCTCCGAAGGCGGCAAGATCGTGGTCATCTCGCATTCCGAAAGCACGGAAATCTTGCGCGATTACCGGGCGAACTTCGGATTCGATCCGGATCTGATCTACGGCTGGGAACTGGGTGAGGAAAAGCGCAAACCTTATGTCTATCCGCTGGATGAAACCTTGCGGGTATTGGACCTGAAACCGAGCGAATGCATCATGATCGACGATCTGAAGCTGGGCATGACGATGGTAAGGCAGCGCGATATCGCCTTCGTGGCGGCCGGCTGGTCGCATTTCATCGACGCGATCAAGGACGAACTGAAAGCGGAAGCGGATTTCTACTGCAGCGAGGTCGACGAACTCATTCCGATCCTGTTCGGATAAAAAAAACAGGCATCGCCTGTCATTTCTTGGTTAATCCGTAGGTCCAGGTCGATACGCCGCCGATATTGAAAACGTGCGTATAACCGATTTTCTTCATATAGGAGACGGCGCTGGATGCGCGTGATCCGCTGAGACAGACGACGAAGATCTTCGCGTCCTTATCGGGCAGGCTTTTCGCCAATTTGCTTTCCAACGTATCCAGCGGGATATTGACGCTGGCTGCGATATGCCCTTCTTTGAATTCCGCCGATGTTCGGACATCGATCAGTTTGATGGTTATGTCTTCGCCGAGTTCCTTAAAGGCTTGGCTCTGGGAAAGATTGCTGGATTTGAAGAGATTGAACATGGGGGCTTCCTCCTTGAAAGGTACATATGAAACAGATACCGGCTACCGCGACGCTGCAAACCGAATTTCCGATCCTGGCCTCGCTTGAGAGCGAACTGATGGATCGTTTGACGCAGACGGCGATGTGGCGACGTTATGACGCGCACGAGGATGTGCAGAATCATGATGAGACCTGCGACGGACTGATGAAAGTGAAACAAGGACGGCTGAGAGTCTATATGCAGGACGACGAGGGCAAGGAAATCACGCTTTACCGGCTATATCCCGGTGATTCCTGCGTCATGACCGCTTCTTGTCTTCTGCATCAGATGAATGTCGATTTTCTGATCGAAGCCGAAGTCGAAACGATCGTGATCTTGTTGCCTACGACCTATTTGTCTTATGTTTCCCAGCGCTATCCGGCGCTCAGTGAACATCTCAACGAACTGGTGCGGGCGCGCTTCAGCGAGCTGACCTGGGTCATACGGCAGATCGTCTTCTCATCCATGCCCGCGCGGATCGCGGAATTCCTCATTAGCCAATATGTCAGCCGTGAAACGGCGACGCTTAGCTTGACGCATGACGAGATCGCCAACGACCTGGGCAGCGCCCGCGAAGTCGTCAGCCGCATCCTGAAGTATTTCCAGGAAGAAGGTCTGATCGATCAGTCGCGCAAACGCATCGAACTATTGGATATCGAAGGCTTGAAACAGAAATTCAATTAAACCAAAGCCAACAGGATATTCTCGCCGGCCAGGCCGACTTTGCGATTGACTTCGACCCCGCCCTTCATCGCGACGACCGTCGGGATGCTGCGTACGCCGAATTTCATGGCGAGTTCCTGATTGGCATCCACGTCGCACTTCACGACTGTGATTTCGGGGTGATGTTCGGCGATGTTGGCCAGGATCGGACTCAGCATTTTGCAGGGTCCGCACCAGTCGGCATAGAAATCGATCAACACCGGATGCTTGGATTTTAAGACGACTTCGCTATAATTCTTTTGAGTGATTTGGATCATATTTGTTCCTCCGACCCGAGTATAGCAAATGCTGAAACGAAGTTTCGTGACAATATCACAAAAGGGAGAAATCTCCCCTTTTTATTGTTCAAACAGATTGTCCTGCACATTCAGACCCAGATGTTGGTAGGCCAGCGCGGTCACGACCCGTCCGCGCGGGGTACGGTTGATGAAACCGAGTTGCAACAAATAGGGTTCATAGACGTCTTCCAACGTCATCGGTTCCTCGGATATGCTGGATGCGATCGCTTCCAATCCGACCGGACCGCCTTTGAAGCGTTCGATGATGCCTTTGAGATAGCGGATATCCACTTCGTCCAGACCGAGATTGTCGACTTTCAGACGGTTGAGCGCCATGTCGGCGAT
This sequence comes from Erysipelotrichaceae bacterium, assembly GCA_049684955.1. Lineage (GTDB taxonomy): Bacteria > Bacillota_I > Bacilli_A > Erysipelotrichales > Erysipelotrichaceae > GWE2-51-13. The sequence continues at coordinate 390 of JBAVGP010000051.1, read as the reverse complement.
TTCGAATGAGATCTGTCCGTCGTTGAGCACTTGGGCGAAATCGCGGACGCGACGGAAAAGCCGGTTCGCGATGCGCGGCGTACCGCGGCTGCGTTTGGCGATCTCATGGACGGCCGCCTCATCGATTGAAGTATCCAGGACGCGTGAGGTCCGGCGCAGGATCTGCGAAAGTTCGTCGATCGAATAATATTCGAGTTTGGAGACGATGCCGAAACGGTCGCGCAACGGAGCTGTGAGGTCCCCTGCCCTGGTCGTCGCGCCGACTAAGGTGAATGGCGGTAATTCGAGCCGTATCGATCGGACGCTGGCTTCCTTGCCGACGACGATGTCGATGCAATAGTCTTCCATCGCGGGATAGAGCACTTCTTCCACGACTTTCGGCAAGCGGTG
>JBAVGP010000050.1:0-7739 GCA_049684955.1 Erysipelotrichaceae bacterium | reverse complement strand
GTATTATCCAACGTGTTCTTACGGTCGAAAAGCGGATCCATGACGACCGATTTACGCAGATATTTGTTGGTGTAGGCACGTTTGACCGCAAGGTCGAGCGCTTGTTTGATATCTCCGTTGACCAAATGCACCTCTTGACCCAGTTTCATAAAGAAAACGACCATGCCTGTATCTTGGCATAATGGGATATTCCTCTGCTTGGAGATCGTTTCGTTTTCAAGCAAGACTCCCAAGATATCTTTGCCTGATGCATCCCGCTCCTTCAGATAAGCATTCTTCAGACTCTGCGCGATATCCGCCGGATAGGAAAAGGCCAGTTTCCCCAATTCTTCTTCAGCGAACAACGCGATATGTTGAACATCGATTTCCCGCATAATGTACCTCTTGTATCATTACTTTACCATAAATCGTGCCGAACCTCATGGAAAAGAACTTCCGGAGAAGTTCTTTGAAGTGCTACTGAATGTTACGTGGTGTCAGTCCACCCGGGTTGCACATTGCCCATCCATGAAAGTATAAACCTTCCGCACCGTTGAATCAAGAGCTCAGGCAAGGAGTTTCCAATTCGGATGAATGAAGTAGTTACGGAAGGTCTATCGGAAAGATGACGTGGAATTATTTACCGATGATCACATCGACGATGGTGTCGGAACCGACCATTGTATTCGCCGCGACGGATTGGGAGAGCACCTTGCCTTTCAAGGTCAAATCGGATGTGGTCTGTTGGTTTACGCGACAGACGATGCCTTGGTCTTCACAGGCTTTGATGATATTCAGGTAGGTCGCATTGGCGTCGATACCAGCCAAGAGACTGAAATCCGGAATCTTTACCAGTTTCCCTGAGGAAACGATTACATCCAAAGTCGTATTGGCAGAGATATCGGTATCGAATTTGCTTTGCGCGATGATATGATTGAGCGCGACTTTATCCGAGACCTGATAGCTGATGTTCAGTTTCAGACTCGCACCGAGGGCGTTTTGTTGGGCGACATAGTCCTGCAGATCGACCAGCATCCGATTGGCAAAATTGTTCATGAGGACTTTGTATCCGAGCGAGTAAACGACTTTCACGCTTGAATTCTGTTCGACGAGGGTTCCGCGGTAGACCGATTGGGAAAGGCTCTTGCCTTCCGCGACACCCGGACTATAGGCTTGCGAGGTCGACAGATTGATCATATTCTCCTTCGCCCATGCCTGCGCGTTCGCTTCCAAATAATTAGCGAAGTTGATCATGGTCACGGCGATACCCTTTGATAATGTGACGGTCATGCTTGATCCGCCCGTGATGGTTTCATCCGCGGCGACGCTTTGGGCGATGACACGTCCTGACGCGACGGTCGAACTGAAGCCGGTCGTATAGGTGATGGTGATGTCGTTGGTGGAAGCCCAGCTGTCGACTTGTGTCTGGGCATACCCTTTCAGATCCACGACCGTCACTGTGGTCGTGGTCGGTTTGATGGTGACGACGAAGTTGATCGTATCTTTCCGCATGAATTCAGCGGCCGTCGTATCCGGGATCGTGTAGCTGACGAACAAGTTGGCGTCGCGCACGCTGTCTTCCGATGTCGTGATCGTGAAATTGGTGATACTGTTTTCACTCAACCAGTTTTGGATCCGTGTGCGGGTCCAGGTCGTATCGAAAGCGGGAATGACAATATGTGCACTCGGATCGGCGCCTAAGGATACCGTGATCTGGATCGTGCTTTTCTTGTCCACTTTGGTTTTCGCCGAGACACTTTGACTTATGATCGCGTCAGCCGCCACGCTGTCGCTGTAGATGGACGAACTGACAAGCTGCACGCTATTTGTCGAGGCCCAGGTTGTGGCGTCCGTGACGGTCCAGCCGGTCATGTCGACGACCGTGACTTTCTGGTTGAAGAGCATATAGGCCCCGACCAGACAGACCACGACGATGCCCAGGATCCAGATGTATTTGGTTCGGTCGGGTTTGATCTTCTCGAACTTTTCCTGTTCGAAACTTTCGGCCTTCTTCTTTTCCTGGTTGATCTCGCTTAAGAACTGCTTATCCATGAGCGATGTCACCGACACTTTCTTCGTAAAGTTTCCCGTCGCTTAAACGAAGTTTGACATCGCTCATCGCGGCGATGTCGTCGCTGTGGGTGACGACGATGACGCAGCATCCATAATCATCCGCAAGTTTCTTGAAGATGGCGACGATTTCCTTTTCCGTCGCGGTATCGAGATTGCCGGTCGGTTCATCCGCCAGGATCAAACGTACATTGGTTGCCAGTGCCCGTGCGATCGCGACCCGCTGCTGTTCGCCGCCCGAAAGTTGGGCGATACTGCGGACGGCTTTGGTTTCGACGATCCCGAATTGATCCAAAAGATTCAACGCGGTCTTGCGGAAAGGCTTGGGGATCTTATTGTCGGTGATTTCCATGACGTTGATCACATTCTCCAAGGCAGTCAGATAGGGGATTAGGTTGAATTGCTGAAAGACGATCGCCTGTTTGTTTCTGCGATACTTGGTGAACCCGATCTTTTCCAAGGTCACGCCTTCAAACAGGATCTTCCCTTCCTGGGTCTTCTCTAATGCTCCGATCAATGAAAGCAAGGTTGTCTTGCCGCTTCCTGAAGGACCTAAGATCGTATAGAACTTCCCTTTTTCAAACGTATAAGACAAATCATTCAGAATCGTACGTTTGCGATTCCCATCCGCATATCCATAGCTGACATGGTCAAGTTGCAACAGGCTCATTGATTTTTCCTCCTAACCATTGTTGGTAAGTATCTGTTTCGGGTTGAAACGTGTGACATACAGGGCCGGAATCATGACGCTGACGATTGTGATCAACAGACCGGAAGCAAAGAGTTCGATCAGGACGATACCGTTGAGGGAAACATCGACAGTCGGTGTCTTGAGGTTGGTGGTCTGGTTGAATCCGCCTTGTCCCGGAATCCGTATCCCGCCCGGGGTATTCGTCTGGGTCGTGGTATAGTTCGCCAACGTCTGGGTACTGATGTATTTCCCGACATACGTGCCGGTAAAGACAGAGAGCGTGAACGCGATCACCGCGATGGCCGCCACTTCGACGACGAACTGCCCGATGATGCGTAGTTTGCTTTCGCCGACCGCCAACAGAATCCCGATTTCATTCTTGCGTTGGTTCACGGTAAGCGCCGTGATGAGCGCCAAGATCGCTGCGCCTGCGGCTGCGACGATCCAAACCAAGGTCTTCGATACGCTGCCCAGGGATTCGATCGGACCCGCCAATTGATTGTATAAACGATCATTGGCATCCAAGGTTCCGTAGGTCAAGTTAACTTTCGTCGCCGCTTCGGCTTTGAACAGGGTCAGATTTTTCGGATCGACCAGTTTGATGACGCCGCTGCTTAGTACGGTATTGTTGAGTTGGGTATCCGTGTATCCGATCGTTTTCAGCGATAAGAACGGGGTATAGATCTGGTTCTGCGGTAACAGCGAGGATCCGATCATACGTGCCATACGGTCGTCGATGACCGATGAGGTGGTATAAATCCCGATGATCGTAAAGGTCACCGGCTTTGTGGTGAAACCTGTCATCGTCGGGGTCAGTTCGATCGTATCGCCGACTTTCAGGCTATTATTGTCAGCCATGGTTTTTTCGATGATGGCGACCAATGCGCCACTGTCGATTTCAGCCTGCGTCGCCAATCGTCCGGAAGTCAGCGTCGATGTTTCGGAGGTGAAATCCGTCGGAGAAACGGTGGTGAATGTCTTGAAACTGAAATCTCCGGCACTCGTATAGGAACCCGGTACGAAATCTCCCGGCCGGTTGCCCCCCGGATTTTCGGTCGTGGTGGTCGTTGAGGTCGATACATAGGTGTAAGGTGTCAAGGTATCGCTGGTGACTTCATAGGTGGCGATGGCATCATAGGTCGCGACATAACTGGAGTCGACGATCTTCTGCAGATTCGCGTAGGTTGGTGCCCCGCTCAGCGTCGAAGTGTCGACAGTCGTTTCCAATACACCTTTTTGTTGATCGATGCGGACCTGCTGATTATTCAGTGTATAGGTGATGTCCGTTCCGATTTCCTGACGGGTCAGCGTTTCCGCGGCACTGGCGGCATATTGCACCGACAACCCTGCCAAAACGATGTTCCCGATGACGAAAAACAGGACTAAAAGCAGAAATGTTTTCGCTTTTTGTTTGCGTATATAGGCGAAGGCTCGGGTAAACAAGTACATAGTCGATTCCTCCTTATCTGTTTTGAGTATAGTTTTCAAATGTGGCGGAAACTTGTACTCAAAATGAAGAATTGAGAAGGTAATCACTCATCCTTGGGTTTCATTAAAAGTTGATTTGCACTTTCAAGAATCCCTTGTGAAAAGTGGCGGATATCGATAATCTAACGATAGGAATGTAAAAGAGGGATTCAAATTTTCGTTGAATCCCTCTTCTGTTCTTGTGAAAGTGAATTTTATGCCTAGATGTTTTTACTGAGTGTGATCGTGAAGGTCGTCCCCTTGCCTGGAACGCTCCGCACGCTGATCGTCTCGTTCATGTGCTGCAGGATTTCTTTCGCGATCGACAGCCCCAATCCGGTGGACTTGCTGGTCCGCGCTTTATCCGCGATATAGAAGCGGTCGAAGATATAGGGCAGATCACTCGGACTGATCCCGTCGCCGGTATCGGTGATCTCCAATTTATACATTTTCTCGCTCTCTTTGAGCGTCACGGTGATCGTACCGTCTTCCGGCGTGAACTTGAAGGCGTTGTCCAAAAGGATGGTCAGCACTTGATCAAGCCGGTCTTCGTTGCCCATATAGTAAGAAGTGGATTGTAATGGTTCGATCTCGAAGCGGACATGGTTGTCTTTGGCGATGCGCAGATACTTTTCGTGAAGTTCGCTGATGAAACGATTGAGGTCGATCTTTGCAGGTTCGAATCCGGTGTTCCCGGATTGCAGGCGCGACAACTCTAACAGATCATTGATCAAGCGGTTGAGCCGGGCGGTTTCCTTCAGCAGTAAAGCATAGTAACTCTGTTTCTTTTCATCGCTGGTGATCAATCCGTCGTTGAGCGGATCCAGCAAGCCTTTGATCGCGGTCAACGGCGTACGCAGTTCATGGGATACATTGGCGACATAATCCTTGCGCATTTGTTCGAGCCGTTCGGCTTCCGTGACATCCTGGAAAATGCCCACGGAACCGACCGTGAGATTCGCCTCATCGCGGATCGGACGGATCGAGACTTTGAATTTCTGTTGGTTGAGCGCCAACAGGAAATCGCTTTCGACATCCTGCAGCCCTTGATCGAAATGTTGTGCGATCTCAGGCATATCCAAAATCGATTGGATGCTCTGCGCGGTGGGTACCAGTTCGAATAGCTGGAACACGGCCGGATTCGCCATGATAATTTCATGTTGATTGTTGATCGAGACGATGCCTTCGCTCATCGACTGCATCATCTGCATCAACCGGTTGCGTTCGATCGACACATCATTGATGGTCTGGCTGAGTTCGGTGCTCAATTCGTTGAGCGATTTGCCTAACTCACCGATTTCACCTTTATCTTTTTCATCGGCACGGATTGTGAAATCCCCATTTTTCATCCCGATGGCGGTCTGGACCATCTGGTTGATCGGTTTCGTGAAGCGCTTCGAAAGGAAATAGATGGGAATCGTCATGATCAGCAGGACGATCGTCATCGAGAAAACCAGAATCCAGGTCAGACTCGTCAGCGTGGATGTGATTTCATACGCTGGTAGGATCATAGCGACGGCTCCGACCATACGTCCGTTGATGACGATCGGCTGACCGACAAAGAGACTTTCGAAACTCATCCCTTCGAATTTCACCATCTTGCTGACTTCTTGGTTCAATAACAGTTCTTTCATCTGATCCGAAACGACGCCGGCGTAATTGATCATCGAAGAAGGATTCCCGATTTGCGGTTTCACTGTGCCGCGAATGATCGGTTTGGTCGCATAGATGATATTCCCGTTCATATCCGAAATCAACAGTTGGCTCTTGTTCGCCATGGATTGCGAAACGATGATGCGGTCCATCGCGATCTGATCGATCAATCCGTTATGGTAGTCTTGTACAAGGCTGGACATCGACCGCAGGATCGGCTGCATTTCGCGCATCTTGATGTCCGTGATGAAGTTCTCCCCGCTTGGGATGTAGACCAGCAGCGTGATCAAAAGCGATGCGGAGAACATCGTCACAAATAAGATCAAGAGTCTGAAAAATAAGGTATGACGAAGTTTCATGCCAGTACCTCGAATTTATATCCGACACCGTAGATCGTCTGGATCATCTCGTTCAACGGTTCAGGCAATTTCGCGCGTATGCGTTTGATATGTGTGTCGACCGACCGGGTATCCCCGAAGTAATTATAACCCCACACCAGATTCAAGATCTGGTCGCGGGTGAAGACTTGCGACGGATGGGATGCTAAAAGGAAAAGGATCTCGACCTCTTTCGGCGTGACCTCGATCTTCTGACCTTTATGACGGATCGTATAATTGGCGATATTGACTTCCAACTCACCGATACGGATCGAATGGGCGGATTTTTTTTCGTTCTGTTCACTCACGCGTCGTACGATCGCCTTGATGCGCGCTAACACTTCACGGGCGCTGAAAGGTTTGACGATATAATCATCGGCTCCCAACTCGAATCCCAGGATACGGTCGATCTCTTCCCCTTTGGCGGTCAACAGGATGATCGGCACCCTGCTTTCAAGGCGAATTTCCTTGCATACTTCGAGTCCGCTTTTCTTCGGCATCATCAGGTCGAGGATGACAAAATCCACCGTGTTATGACGGAACTTGTCCAGCGCCTCTTCCCCGTCGGCAGCGCTTATATAGGTAAATCCTTCCTCACTCAGGTAGACCCCCAGGGCTTCCTTGACGATCGGATCATCGTCACATAAAAGAAGTTGCATATCATCACCTCGTTTATGCCACTTTAGCATACAATTATGGACGGAATGTGTACATTCCATCATTTTATCAAATTCGATTCAGGTCTTTCTGAAATTCATTTAACGATGATTCCACAGCATTTCGTTGGTCAGAATCCGCGCGTCTGCCCTCGGAAAGGTGCTTGCTTCGCCTCTGTGAATTCGTCGATGCCCGGTCCTTTTAAGGTGTGAAGCCGCCGGATGCCGTAGAGATAACTGATTACGAGAATCGCGATCGTGAAAGGCAAGCCCATCAAAGTGTTCGCCCAAACCAACGCGTCGACGCTCTTTTGCATGAACAAGGTAATTTGGATGAAGGAGCGCATGAGAAAGAAGGCGGTCCACATCCAAGTGACTTCACGGTAGGCCGGTTTGATATCCTTGCGCCAGAACCATTCCAGTTTCCATCCGCGAGTCAGATGACTGACGAACGCCGCAAGCGGCTTATCGATGATCAGGGTGAAGATGGAAAGCAGGAGTACGAAGAGATTGCTGACGATGCCGGGAATGAAATAGTTTGCGGCGTTAGCGGATATGAATGCATAGAGGACGGTCAACGATGTGCCGATCATCCCGCCCAAAGCGTATGCCAAGGTTTGCTTCTTGAAATACCGCAGGATGGCAAATCCCGTCGACAGTAAGAATGATCCGATCAACGCACCATACAATCCGAAGAACGATTTGACCAAGATAAACAAGATCGGAGGCAAAATCGCATCCAATGTCTTTCCCGTCAAGACCGATTGTAATTCTTCCAGAACCTCTTTCCCTTTTGATTTCATAGCTACCTTTGAACCTTATGTTATGTAAGATACCTTACAAGAC
>JBAVGP010000049.1:0-1914 GCA_049684955.1 Erysipelotrichaceae bacterium | reverse complement strand
ACAAATAACTGCATCCTTTGCCTGCGTCAACTGCTTTGACAGCATTGTAGCAAGGTTCCGGTGAAGGTGAAGTGTTGATATTGCCGATAACCGCTGCGTCTGCAAATCCGTCGCCGACATAACCTAAGAACAAGGGTTCGTGGCCTGAACCGCCACCGATGATAACGCCGACTTTGTCTTTCTTGGGGGCATGTTTGCTTACGACAACTCTGCCATCGTGTTCAAGTAGTTTTACTTTGTCCGGGAATGCTCTTGTATAGCCTTCCAACATTTCCTCTACTATTTCATACGGATCGTTAATTAGTCTTCTCATTAAATTTTTCCTCCTTGGTTTAATGTGATTACCATCAATTAACATATTCAGCTGTAAAGAAATAAGCCACTTCATATCTGTCGGGTTAATTATGTCTCCTGATTTTCATACCTCCTTTTCCGGTTCTCATTTATGAACTTGGGCGTATTTCTATATGTCATGTGACAATATAACAGACCCATTTGTTCCGCATTTTTCAGGATGATCCAAGTCAATCCCAATGTGTCTAAAACCTGCCGGAATCACTCTGAAAATTCATCGATTTGCTTTGAATTGCATTTGCTCTTTTATGGAAGCAAGATTCTCGGGAGCAGAATGTAAAGGCTTTCTTTTCAATAATTATGATACACTTTCGGCGCCTCCGAATCAAGCGAAAACCGTATCAATAATAGAGAGTGATATATATTTCATACAAAATAATAGTATTCATTATTTATTTTTGTGATTTTGATACTTTTTCTTACTATTGACATCGATTTACCGTCGTTTCACAACGTATCGGCGATAAAGATGCACAAATGCCAGATGATGGTTGATCAAAGACATTGAAGAGGTTCGATGATTGACGGTCGATAAAAAAGCACACTTACCTTTTCAAAGAAATTACTCCTGAAATGGCTAGTGTGCGATGTGCTTATTGGTGAGGTTCGCGTTGCGGCGTGTCTTGAAGCTCGACGACTTCGATGTTGACTCCGGCTTCGATATATTCCTGGACCAGATCCTGATTATACCGGTTATCGGTGATCAGAACACTGATGTCTTCCTTTTTCGCAAAGGTGCCGATCGAATTCAGACCGAGTTTCGTCGAGTCGATCAAACCGATCACTTTCTTTGAACGCTTCAGCATGAGTTTTTTCAACTCGACTTCATAGAAGTTGAAATCGGTGATCCCTGACTGAAGATTGAAACCATGACCGGAAAGGAAAGCGACGTCGATACAGATATTGTTCAGCATCTCTTCCGCCAAGATCCCTTCGATTGATCCCGAACCTTTGGTGACGATTCCGCCGATGACGATGACGGTGATGTTGGGCATCTCTTTCAAAGCGAGCAGCGTATAGACGCCGTTGGTGATGACCGTAAGCCGGCGGAAAGATGTCAGCCGTTCCGCAAGTGCCAGGCAGGTGGTCGAAGCATCCAGCACGATCGCTTGGTCGTCGTGGATGTATTTAAGCGCATGATCGACGATCGCGGATTTCAAATCCAGGTTGATCCGTTCGCGGTAATGGAAATTCGTATAGTTGAACTGTTTCCCTTCGATGATCAGCGCTCCGCCATAGGTCTTCTTCAGCAGACCTTTTGATTCAAGGAAGGTCAGATCATTGCGGATGGTCGCGGGGGAAACTTTGAGATCGATGATGAGATCGTTGGTTAAAATGCTGCCTTTTTTCTCCAGTTGTTTCAAAATATATTGGTGCCGTTGGCTTGCTAGCATATCTTCACCTCGTCCGTGATATCGGGCTCTCCCTCTCTGTTTTGAAATATGATAAACAAACTTAATTTATCTTCCTAATTATAGTCACAATCGCCTCAAATAACAATGAAATGATACAGAATGATAATCGCTTGCTATTTTTGTCAATTCAGCACTTAAATTAGTC
>JBAVGP010000048.1:0-4685 GCA_049684955.1 Erysipelotrichaceae bacterium | reverse complement strand
ACTTTGGTCGTCACCCAGCAAGTCCTGGATGAACAGATGCGTACGGTCCAGGAAATCGCACGGCTGTTGGGCGAAACCACCGCGAAAAGCAAGATCGCTTTATCACGGCTAAAGAAGAGCGTCGAGGAAGACAAATGATCGAAACCCGCGTCAAAGCTGCCTATCGTTCCTTAACCAAAGTGCACGAGGAACTCTGCGGCGACGATGTCCAAATGCGTAATGACGAAAAATGTTTCGTCCTTGTGCTGGCGGACGGTTTGGGCAGCGGCGTCAAAGCCAATATCCTGGCGACCTTGTCCGCGACGATCATCGGGGAAATGCTGATTCAAGGCATGGACCTCTCCGAAGCGGTATCCACCTTGGTCGCGACCTTACCCGAATGCGAAGAGCGCCACATCGCCTATGCGACCTTCGCCGCACTGACCATCCATCTCAACGGAAAAGCGCAATTGGCGGAGTTCGATCATCCCCAAAGCGCTCTTTTCCGCAACCTTCATGAACTGCCGATTGAACGTACCTCCAGCGTCATCGAAGGGAAGACGATCTTCGAAGCGAGATTCGATGTATTTCCCGATGATATCCTGCTTTGTTTCTCGGATGGCGTCGAACATGCCGGATTAGGTAATGTTTTGAACTTCGGTTGGACGCGCAAGGAAATCATACGGTCCACCGAAGAACTCCTGTCCCATTCGATCGACCCTGTACTATTGACAAACCGTTTGATCGCACAAGTCGATGCCCTTTATCACGGCGAAGCCGGCGACGATGCGACCGTCGCCTTCTGTAAAGTGACAGGGAACGAGGAAACATCGATTCTCGTCGGTCCGCCCTCGAAAATCGAACAAGACCACCAAGTCGTTTACGAATGGTTATCACATCCCGGCATGAAAGTCGTGTGCGGCGGCTCGACCGCTTCCATGGTCGCCCGCGAACTCAACGAAGAACTTACGGTCGGCGAGATATTCCCCGACGCGGGGATTCCTCCGATGGCTAATATCCGTGGGGTGAATCTGGTGACCGAAGGCGTGCTGACATTGAGCCGCACCCGCGATCTGTTACGCCATGCCTCGCTCAACGCCAACGCGTTTCAAAAGCTGATTTCGGATGAAAGTCCCGATGCGGCGACCCGCCTTGCCCGGCTTTTACTGGAAGGTCCGGTGAAGATACGGTTTATGTTGGGGCTGTCGGAGAATCCTGCCCACCAAGCCGAGAAGAGTCTGATGATCTCCCTCAATGCCAAACTGAATCTAGTAAGGGAAATCTCCGAAGAATTACGCAAACATCTGAAACTCGTCACAATCGAAATGTATTGACCTAAAGAAACAACTCACCAAAATTGCGACAATTCACGTATCTTTCATCGCCCGATATTTCTTTTGCATTACTGATAGGTTATAGTTAAGACAATGTTACATTTACTGGGGGAGTAAATCATGTTTCAACTAATTAAACTTAACTTTCAAATCATTTGGAAACGAGGAAGATTCTTAAATTACCTGATGTTTTTGACGTTTGCTGCCTCAATCATCAGTTTTCTTTTGTATTTCGGAAAAAGCAGCTCACTATTTGGCAATAACATGGATTCGTTCTTTCTCTTAAGTGGCGAGTTGAATACGTTCGCTGTTTTCTTTCTCTATTTGTTGCCCCTATTTGTAACCTATCCCGAAGGAGATATCGGGATAATCGAACGAAAACTCTATCCTCAAATCTATACAAAAGTAAAAGCATCAAAATACCATTACGCCAAAGCGATCACCGTGTTTCTTGTGGGATTCGCGGTTATGTTTTATTTCCTGAGTCTTCTATATCTTTTTTCCTATATCATGACAAGTCACACTAACACACTTTTCTATACTTGGTCAGCAATATTCCCAAACAATCCATCTGTGACCGAAGTTGGATTCGGTCTATTGCTTTTAAATTATCCGATTCTTCAACATTTCCTCTATATTTTCTTTATTTGTATTTATGGCGGATTGATGGCTGTTACATCCTATGTACTTAGTCTATTCGTTAGATCTAAAATTCTGAGTTATGCCGGACCGTTTTTCATTTCGGTATTTATCGCATTAGGAATGAATATGATCGGCGGAAATCTCAGGAACTGGTATCCCCAACAAGTATTGAACCCCATGGCACCTCGGCTAATTGTCGAAGGTATTTTCACATTAGAGTTTGGCATTTTTGTCTCTTTCTTCGTGATTTCGCTGGTTCTGATTCTGCTTATACGATTCAAAACCATGAGAATTGCTAAAAATTGATAGAAAAGAAGTACAAAGCAATTTTTCCGAGAAGTTTTTCGAAAGGGGGAGCCAATGCGAATTTCAAGAAACTCAATGATAATAACTGTGATCTATCTCTTCTTATCAATTTCAACGCTGTATTTCATGACAGAGTCGGGAGATATCCCGCTATCGAAAATCATTATTAGTTTCCCAATCGAGCTTGCCACATCACCGTTAAATATCGGCACTGTGATGTTGTTGATTTTCTGGGTGACGCCCGAATTCGTGATTATCGCCTATTGTTTCCATTACTTCACGAAATATCAACAGAAGATTGCCATCTATGTGCTGACTAGATCAAAAAGTGTAATCCGCAATCTCAAATTCATCCTGATACGAATAGCCTCCCTTGTATTTCTCATTAAATCAACAAAGCTTCTAGTTTTGTCAATATTCGGGAATATCGGGATAGAAGCGATGATAAGCCAAATAGGTCCCTACATCCTGTCGATGCTGATTCCATTTATCGCTCTTGAACTCATTTGCATCGCTTACTTTATCCGACGGGACGAACGACTGATCATCATTTATATCGTTCTGCAATTGTCTGCTATGTTGACAATGATTCAGTTTAAACAGAAATTCGTAAATTTACTTTTCTATAGTATCAAGTTCAACGATTTATTCCCTGCAATTACGATAAGTTTAGTATTGATTGTCGGACTCTTCTACACAATGGCATATCTTGCTGGAAAGGCGGAATACTAACTATGGATAAAAACCGATTGAAACTTGAAAACGTAGGGAAAACATTCCGGAACCAACATGTTCTTGAAGGTATCAATTGCGAATTCGAATCCGGTAATATTTATGGAATTGTCGGAGAGAACGGTTGCGGCAAGACTGTGCTTTTAAAACTTCTTTGCGGTTTGATGAAAACAAGCACTGGCCAAGTCCAATATAATGGGAAAATATTGAAGGATGAGATCGATTTTCTTCCATCTTTGGGAGTTATCATAGAAAATCCTGGATTTTTCGATGAACTTAGCGGGTTTGACAATCTTAAAGTTCTCGCGAGTTTCCAGAAGAAAATCAGCAATAAAGAAATAAATGAATCTATTGAAAAAGTTGGATTAATCAATAATAAGAAGAAAGTTCAAAACTATTCACTTGGAATGAGGCAACGACTGGGAATTGCGCAAGCGATTATGGAAGACCCTGATATTTTGATTCTGGATGAATTCACTACGGCCTTAGATATCGATGGTGTCGAAATGACGCATAATTTACTCAGGAAATTCCGGGACGAAGGGAAAATCATTATCATTACTTCTCACTCGGCGCATGATATTCGCTCACTATGCGATCGAGTTCTCACGATAAGGAATATGGGACTGTTTGATGGCAACTAAACTAAAAATCGTGGTAATTTTCCTGGTAATCATTGCAACGATGTTCATTGGCTCAAAAGGTGTAGTGAAGGAATCAGAATCCGCATCACAACTACTTGAATCAACGAAAGGGGTATGGCTTTCAACTTTCTATGAGAACTTTACAAGTGATCAATATCCGAAATATAATGACCAAGTGCCTTATAAAAATAAATTAACGAATTTCAATGAATTGGTGGGAGCAGCTGCAGATGTGTACGAAGTCGAGACTATATCTCGGAAGTATTACGATCCGGTTATGCAGACAAAATGCAGAATAAAAAAAGTATTTAAAAGCAATCCCAAGGGGCAGGGTATAGATGATATTATCTATATTTACGAACACTACTCAGTAAGTCATGGATTGAATTCTGGTATTATGCTTTTTTCACCAATCTTTCCAATGCATGAAGTAAAGCGTTACATAGTTTTCGTTAACCAAGTAGAAGGTTATAACAAAAGAGACCACTATAATTTGGTTTCTTCAGTCTATGGAATCATTCCTATAAAAAGTTCGATTAAAATTACAGAATCAGATCAGTTTAATGTCGGGTTTGATCCTTGGCCGATAGATAAATTTGAAAATATTGATTACATAATAGAAAATATCGATAAGGCTAAAAGCACCTTGATTGAAGAACAGATTGCATCAAGGTTATTTGATCTTGAGGCCCAAAAGGCAAATATTAAACAAAAAGATTATCAAGAACAAAGAGAAGAAATAGCAGATAAATATTCAGCATTAGCTTATTCAATTACCTATAAGGAAACACTTAAGTCCATAGTATCTGACGCGCTAAAAACCTATTACGACATGAATGTTGAATTTATTGAAAAGTAATCTTAATGTTTCTGCATGATATGAAAGCCACCTGAGGACTTATGCAATGTCACGAGTCCTTTTTTCTATAGTGAACTAATGGAATTTCGAATTTGCGATTTGCATGTTATCCTATTGATAGGAATAATTATTGAATATCAAGATATTAAATAACTCAATTAAATTCAGAAATAAGAAAGAGGTACTTCC
>JBAVGP010000047.1:0-2841 GCA_049684955.1 Erysipelotrichaceae bacterium | reverse complement strand
TAGATGTTCTGCAAGCTGGGCGGAAGCGGGACGCCGGGACGGACCGAGAAGCAGCATCCGTGCGCCTGACGCGGTTGATGATAGGGATCCTGACCGATCAGAACGACCTTGAGGTTCGCGTAATCCGCATAACCGAAACAGGAAAAAACGCTCTCCCGCGGCGGGTAGATCGTTTTTGTTTCATATTCGTGCTTAAGGAAGGCGGCGAGTTGCTGGAAATACGGTTGTTTGAACTCGTCCTTCAGGATCGTATTCCAATCTTTTTCCATCATGCTCTCCCTTCCGTGATATCTTTCAAATGCAGACGGTCGCGCTTGTTATGATATATTGTAGCATATCCGGCCAGGATCAGAGCGAAGGTGGATGCGAAGATGACGGCGATCGGTAAAAACAGATTCGCGGGCAGAAAGAGTTGGAACACCAAGATGAACCCCATGCCAAGCACACGTCCCGAATTGATGGCGACCTCTTTGATGATCGTCCGGCCGAGGATGCTTTCCTGATGGATGTAGTCCTGCATGCCGTTCATCATGATGATGGAGAAAGGGTTGGCATAGAAAGGGATGGCGATCGCGTTCATCAGCCCGTAATAGAGCGCACCGTAGATATTGGGGACGGTCACCAGGACGACCGTGCTGGTGAACACGAAGAACGCTCCGATCTGATACGACTTGAGCCGATTGTCACGACGGATGAGCTTGCCGGCGAAATAATACGCGACGATGCTGAGGACCGCGAAGATCGCCAACAGTTGGGAGTACACCGCCCCTTTGCCGCCGGTCGCGTTATAGACCAAGAGTCCCGCCAGAACTAAGGTGGCGCTTTCGCGGATGCCAAACAGGAAATGCGAATTCATGATATAGCGCCATTGCGCGTCGTTTTTTAGGACGAACTTATCGATCAGGGTATAGCTTCCGCGCGGAGTCGGTATCTTGACCATCAGTGAAGAAACCGCGGTCAGCGCATAGACGATGATGACGAACTGGAATATCTTCAGATAACCGGCGACATCGGAAACGGAATTCACGATGATCCAATTGGCTGCCAAGGGAGCGATGATGCTGGAGACCGACGTCATGATCCCCATCGTGGAGAGATATTTCGCTCTGGATTGTTTGGTGGAAGAGAGCAGGTTGAGGACGACGATGCTGCACCAGTAAAGGCCTTCGCCGATCCCGAAGAAAATCGCCGTCAAGAAGACGAGTCCCGAATTGGCGGTGATCGCTTCATTCATGAACAACAGATAGCACATGCCCATGATCATGATGACCAACCCGGTCGCAAGCGATCCGGAGAGTTTCAGTTTACGTGAAAAGATGCCGCCGAAAAAGAATCCCAGCGGGAAAAGACCGAATCGAAGCATCGAATAGGCAGTCATGGTTTCCAATGATTTCGTAAAGACATACAGATAGACATTCACGAAAACCGCCGCCATCGTCGCCGCCAGGATGTACGACGCATTGACGAAGATCAGGATTTTTTCATTGCGGCTCATCATTATTTGACAGCCTCGGCCGGATATCCGTGATTGACATCGATCCATTCTTCCGCCAATGCGATGATCGTCGTTTGTGCTTGAGCGGGCGTGATTTCACCGGTCAACACTTGTTTCACGACGGGCAGGATGGCGATCTGACGATAGACTGAAAATCCCAGCACCGCGGGATTGCCTTCCAATGCCACTAACGGCGTACTGACTGAATGGATATAGGCAAGCGCCAGATCTTTTTGTTTTTCATCAGCGAACTTGACGGTGTTAAGTATCGAGGAGTTGACCAGCACGGCGGCACCCGATGTTTTCGCAAATAGCGCCAGTCCTTCCGGACTGCGGATCAAACGCAGCACTTCACTGAGCGCGGAAGGATATTTCGTCGAATTGACCACGAATCCTTTGACATCCAACAACGGACTCGGGATATTCCCGTTCACCGAAGGAAAGCGGGCACGCCGTACATCGTGTTTTGTCCGTGCTTCGAATGCATCGACGAACATCCAATCGCTGGCCATGCTGAAGAGGAATTCCTTCCCTGTCAAAATCTGGTCGAATTGCCAGACAAGCTTCGATGTCTCGATTTTGGATGATTTGACGATGCTGGATGCCCCCAGGTCGGCGATATGCTGCAAGGCTTTGAGAAATGCGGGAGATTCGAAACCCGGCTGGGTCGCGATATGGTTCGGGAACAATTCCCATCCTTCGCTCGTCAAGAGCGGATAAAATGATAAAGCTTCATTGAATTGGATCGGAAAAACCGAAGTATAAACCCGTTTCTTGTCCTCGGCCAGATACTTCTTCGCAATCGCAGCCGTCTTTTCGATCGTATCGATCGCGTCGGGCAAGCCATCAGAATTGGCATCTTTAAGATCGACGCCAAGGCGTTTCAAAACCGTCGCATCGTAGATGAAAGTAAATCCGTCGCCTGCCATCGGGATGAAACGAAGGCTGTCCTGGTTGAGTTCGGAAGATTTATCCCATTGAAGATTGTTTTTCCACAGTTCAGCCAAAATCGGATCGACCTGTCCAAGCGATACATACTTCAGCGCCGCTTCGTTCTGCGTCATATAACTGATATCAGGGAGCGGATCCCCTTTCTTCTGTGACACCACAAAGGAAAAGACCTCGGACCGGTCCGGATGTTTTGTAAGGAATAATTGCTGGAGCGCTTTCCCATAAGCTTGGGTCGGAACCTGGACGACGATTTTCGCCTTGTCTTCGATCGCAAAAGTGCTTGTGGTCGCATTGAGGCAAACCTTTTCACCATCGCTCACGCAAGGTTTGGGTCTCAGGATGCTCCAGCCGCCGACCAGCACAAGGATCGCCAAGGCCGGGAGAAGGAGATAAAT
>JBAVGP010000046.1:0-2205 GCA_049684955.1 Erysipelotrichaceae bacterium | reverse complement strand
GTACAAAGCCCATACCTATTGGCTGGATGAATCCCATCCCCAAGCGGACCGTGAAGCCGCCATGAAACTCGCCTTGGATGACGAACGATTGGCATGCGGTATTTTGTACCGCGCACCGGAAGAACCGTATACAGAGCGTCATCCTTTCTACCAAGGCGATCTGACCCCGTTTTATCTTCGCGCACGTGATCTTGAGAAAGTCGCCAAACTGTTATGATCTGACAAACGTCGTTCTGTTGAACGGCGTTTGTTTCATTCAGGATGAACCATGAATCAACAAATGTAGTAATTGAAACCTTGTTTAAGATAGGGCTTTCATTCACATTGAAATTGAAGAATCACGCTTATCTGAAGGGATTTGAATCATTCGTCAGGTTGTCAGTTGAATCGCCATAGTTGTTGCTTGCAATTGGATTCACTAAGTGATAATGTTTACTGTGTTTGTTTCAACAAACATACAAAAGGCAGAAAACATGGAACCCAAAAATACCTCAGAAATCATTTTCGAACTCGGTAACATCCAGCAGCAGACGACCGATGCGGTCTATGCCACATTGGATTCGCGGCCAAACGGACTCAATGCGAAAGAAGTCGAAGATCGTCTTGCTTCGTTCGGCAAGAATCAGATCACCGAGAAAAAAGGCAGGCATCCCTTTTTCATTTTCCTATCCAATATGACCAGTATGATGGCGATCCTTTTATGGGTCGGCGGTATCATCGCGATCGTCGCACAGATGCCCGAACTCGGAATCGCCATTTTCGCGGTCAACATCATCAACGGAGCCTTCAGTTTCTGGCAGGAGTTCCGCGCAAGCAAAGCGACGGAGGCATTGAAACGAATGCTTCCCTCTTTTAGCCGCGTCATCCGAAACGGTGAAGAACAACAGATCCTGGCCGAGAATCTCGTCCCCGGCGATATCGTTCTGATTGCCGAAGGGGATAAGATTTCCGCCGACGCCCGTTTATTGATGAGCAGCGATCTGCAGCTCAACCAATCCACTCTGACCGGGGAATCGACGACCGTGCGTAAATCGTACGAACCGGTTCTGCGTGAAGGTTTAAGCCGTCCGGAAATGGCCAACCTGATTTTCACCGGGACCAGTGTTTCCAGCGGGACAGGCAAAGCCATCGTCATCTCGACCGGCATGAAAACGGAGTTCGGCAAGATCGCGTCATTGACGCAGGCGATGAAAGAAGAACAAAGTCCGCTTCAAAAAGAACTGGATCTTTTAACCAAACAAGTTTCCCTCATGGCATTATTGATCGGGGTCGGGTTCTTCCTGGTCGCCGTCTTCTTCGTCAAGGAACCGATCGCAAAATCCTTCATCTTCTCACTGGGCATGATCGTCGCGTTCATCCCGGAAGGCCTGCTGCCGACGGTCACCTTAGCCCTCGCGATGGCCGTCCAACGGATGGCGAAAGAACATGCGTTGGTAAAGAAATTATCCGCGGTCGAAACGCTCGGTTGTACGACCGTCATCTGTTCGGATAAAACCGGGACATTGACCCAGAATGAAATGACCGTCGGGAACCTGTGGCTGCCCGGCCGTGAATATGAAGTCACCGGCTTAGGCTATGCCCCGACCGGCGATATTCTGCAGAGTGGAACGAAAGTCGACATCACGAAAGACGAAGATTTGAAACTTCTCATATCCGCCGCTGCTTTGTGCAGCAATGCCCGTATCCTGCCGCCCAATGAAGAGAACGACCGTTATACGGTATTGGGTGATCCGACCGAAGCTTGTTTAGGCGTCGTTGCCCAGAAAGCCGGTTTTGAAATCGAAGCATTGAATAAAAGTTATCCGAGACTACGTGAATTACCGTTCGACAGCCGTCGCAAACGGATGGCGACCGTCCACCAGATCCCTGCCAATAAAGAAAACATCAAGCGCATCGCCTATATCAAAGGGGCTCCGAAAGAAGTCATGGAACTCTGCGAAACCATCCTCATCGATGGCAAGACCTTGCCGATCACGGAAGAAAACAGAAAAGCCATCATGGAAGCCAATGACCGCTATGCCCGCAACGGGTTGCGCGTCCTGGCTGTATCGTACCGCAAACTGACGACGGATATGAATCTGCCGGTCGCTTTAAGCGCTTATACCCCCGAACTGGTCGAAGTATCCATGACCTTCGTGGGATTGGTCGTCATGGCGGATCCTCCTCGTCCGGAAGTCGCGGACGCGGTCGCCATCTGTCATAAAG
>JBAVGP010000045.1:0-6189 GCA_049684955.1 Erysipelotrichaceae bacterium | reverse complement strand
ACCTTCTTGCGGAACTTGGCTTCCTTCACACCCGCGAAATACGCGATCTTCCCTTTCATCTCCGGCAGGCTCAGCACCGCGACGGCGCCGACCTGGGCCATCGCCTCGAGGATCAACACCCCCGGCATGACCGGTTCAGCCGGAAAATGACCTTGGAAGAAAGGTTCTTCGATCGAGACATTCTTGATGCCGATCGCCGATTCACCCGGCGTCAGTTCGAGGATCTTATCCACGAACAGAAACGGATAACGGTGCGGAATGATTTCCATGATTTCTTTGACGTCCATATCAACCCTCCCATTTCTTGAAGCATAGGCTGGCGTTATGACCGCCAAAGCCCAATGAATTCGACAACGCATACGTGAATTCTTTCTGAATTCCCTGATTCGCCACGATGTTGAGATCGCAGGCCGGATCTTGATTCAATAAGTTAATGGTCGGCGGCAGATAGCCCATCTGTAAGGATAAGGAACAGATGATCGCTTCGATCGCTCCGCCGGCACCCAGCATATGGCCGGTCATCGATTTCGTCGAGGACACGAACAGATCGTTCACTATGTCGCCCCAGACCGCTTTGACGGCCAAGGTCTCGAAGGCGTCGTTGAGCGGTGTCGAGGTGCCGTGTGCATTCAGATACGTGACATCCGCAGCTGTGATCCCCGCAGTCTCGATCGCCTGACGCATGGCACGTGCCGCGCCGGATCCGTCGGTGCTCGGTGACGTGATATGGTAGGCATCGCAGGTGGCGCCGTAACCGACGACTTCCGCATGGATGACCGCATGGCGGGCCAACGCGTGCTCCAGTTCTTCAAGCACGAGTACAGCCGCCCCTTCCGCCATCACAAAGCCGCTGCGCTGCACATCGAACGGAATCGAAGCACGGTTGATATCTTCGGTTTCCGCCAAGGCTTTCAGTGCGGTGAAACCGCCGATGCCCAAAGGCGTGATCGAAGCTTCCGTTCCGCCCGCCAACATGATTTCATGATAACCGTCTTTGATCGAACGGAAACAGTCCCCCACCGCGTTGGCTGAAGCCGCGCAGGCGGTGACCGACGAGGAGCACATACCCAGCGCCTGCAGATCGATCGCGATGTTCCCGGCCGCCATATTGATGATGGATTTCGGGATGAAATACGGAGAAATTCGGTCAGCCCCGCGTTCGGTCAGTTTCGAATGCTCGGATTCGATCGTCCCCAAACCGCCGATTCCGCTGGAAACGATGACACCGAAACGCGTCCGATCGAATTCGCAATCGGCCAAGCCGCTGTCCGCATAGGCTTCACGGGCTGCGATGATGGCATATTGCGTGAATTTATCGAGATTCTTCTTTTCTTTGGGATTCAGAATGTTTTCCCACTCGCCGGGTTTGAGTTCCGCGGCGACTTTGACTTTGTGGTTGGTCGTGTCGAACGACGTGATCTTGTCGATCCCGCACTTTCCGGCCAAGAGACTCTGCCGGACTTCCGCCACATTGTTTCCGATGGGCGTGAGGGCGCCCATGCCCGTGATGACGACGCGGCGTCCCATCACATGGCCATCCCGCCGTCGACACCGATCGTCTGACCGGTGATATAACGGCTTTTCTCGGATACCAGGAACGAAACCAGATCCGCGACTTCCTGCGGGGTCCCGAAACGACCCAGCGGAATCCGCGCGAACATTTGTTTGCTTTGGTCTTCGTTGAGTTTGTCGGTCATATCGCTCTTGATGAAACCCGGCGCGACGGCATTGACGCGCACATTGCGGCTCGCCAGTTCTTTCGCCAGGCTCTGCGTGAAACCGATCACCCCCGCTTTGGAAGCGGCGTAATTGGTCTGCCCTGCATTGCCCGTACGGCCGACGATCGAGGAGATGTTGACGATGGCTCCGGCATTCTTCATCAAATAGCGGATACATACTTTCGACATCAGCCAAGTGCCTTTCAGATTCGTGTCGATGACGGAATCGAAATCCTCTTCGCTCATGCGCAGTAATAGATTATCTTTCGTGATGCCGGCATTGTTGACAAGTACATCGAGCGAACCGAAGGTCTCGATGGCGGCCGCTGCGATGCGGGCGCAATCATCCGCCTTCGATACATCGCCCTGCACCGTGATTGCGGCGGTATGTTGATCACAGAGGGCTTTGACTTCCTGTGCCTTCAATTGGTTCCCGTTATAGTTGATGACGACATTGTATCCGTCTTTCGCCAATTGGACGGCGATGGCGGCTCCGATGCCTTTGGAGGCTCCGGTGACGATGGCGGTAGGGCTCATGGCGTATCTCCTTTCAAACCGAATATGGTTTCATTCAGCGAAGCTTCGTCTTCCACATGATAACATTCCACATCCCATTGCGCTTTCTTAATGAAACCGCTCAGGACGGTCTTGGGACCGATCTCGATGATTGTCGTGACTCCATTGTCCCGCAGTGTCTGGATGGTCTTGGTGAATTGGACCGGATGGGAAACCTGCTGGATCAAATTGTGTTTCAGATTCGCATCATCGCAGAAAGTTCCGGTGAGATTACTGATCAATGCGGTTTGTTGAGGTCGAAACTCTATGGTTTCAAATAAATCCGCGAGTTTTCCTTCGACGCTTTCCAGCAGTTTCGTATGGAAAGGTCCGGATACCTGCAGTTCGATCAATCGCCGTATCCCTTTTTCCTGCAGGATCGCGACGACGGTATCGACCGCGATGCGCTCGCCCGCGACGACGATCTGTCCCGGACAGTTATAATTACTGATGGCGGCATAACCGACCGGTAAAGCATATCCGATCGCTTCCAGGATGATTTCTTCGGGAACGCCGATGATTGCGACCATCTTACTGTCGATGTTTTGCACCGCTTCTTCCATCCAGCTTCCGCGTGCTTGCGCGATCGCCAGGACTTCACCGGCACTGAAGACGCCGGCCGCATGACAGGCGGAATATTCACCCAGGCTCAAGCCGGCGACGATGTCCGGTTTGATCTCGTTAGCGATAAGGGCGTTATAAGCTAAAAGTGACGTAAAGACGAGCGCCGGTTGCGTGTTGCGGGTCTGGTTCAGCTTCTCCAACGGACCGTTGACGCATAGATCCGCCAAATCAGGATAGACTGAAACCAGTTCCCGGTTTTCGGGTAACTCATGGAAATCTTTCCCCATCCCGAGATATTGGCTGCCTTGTCCGGCAAACAGAAATGCGATCTTTCTCATGATTCTCCCTTCAATTCTCTCATCAGTTCGTGCACCGTCGTGATCTTGTCAAGCCGATACCCATTGGAACCGGTAAAGACCAGTCCGTGCTGCGGATCGCCTTTGACGGCCGTGATGAGCGCTTCGGTGATACAGTAAGGGGTCGCTGCCGGATTGCACGGGGTCAGACAGGCGATGCATACGTCCGCTTTGCGTAACGTACCGTCGAGTGCTTTGACGAAAGGCGTATTGACGCCTCGGCCGGGTAAGCCGACGGGTGAAATGGTATAAACGATATCTTCTTCTTTGGCATCCAGCAGACATTGTTTGAACGCCGGATGGGCGTCGCATTCTTCGGTCGCGATGAAACGGGTCGCCATCTGCACGCCGTCCGAGCCCAATTCGATGAGATCGAGGATATCCTGATGGGTATAGACGCCGCCGGCGCAGAAAATCGGAATCTTGCGACCGATGCGTTCTTCGACCGGACGTACGACACTGATCACATCAAGCAATATATCTTTCAGTAACGGCAGATGCCCGGCATCGATCTCAGCTTTCGAGATACCCAGATGACCACCGGCCAGCGGACCTTCGATGACGATGAAGTCAGGCAAGCGGTTGGCCCGCTTCTCCCACACGGTCATGATCAGACGCGCGGCTTTGCCGGAAGAGACGATCGGGGCCAGCAGGATGTCGGGATTGGTGACGATCTGCGGCAGATCCAAAGGTAAGCCGGCACCGGAAATGATGGCGTCGATCGGCTGGGTATTCAGGAATTCCCAGATTTCTTTGTGTTGACGTCCGGCGACCATGACATTGACGCCGATCATTCCTTTCCCGTTCGACTGAGCCCGGGAAAGTGCGATTTCTTCAGTTAAGGCCCGAATATTCGCTTTGAGTGAATTCGTATAGAAGTCAGGCTGTCGATAGCCCGGTTGGGCGGCGGAAATCACGCCCATCGCGTCTTCGCGCATGACAGCCGAAACCAACATGTGCAAGGAAACGCCGATGCCCATGCCGCCCTGGATGATCGGGACGGTCAAGGTCTTCTGGCCTAATTTGATGGGATTCAGGGAAGTTGCCATATGCCCATCGCCTTCAATAAGGTATTTGCTTCGCCGATCATTTCATCCAGAATACCTTGGATCGGTTTGATTTCCTTCAGCATACCGGCGACTTGACCGGCCATGACGGAGCCGTTCTGCACATCGCCGTCAAAGACCGCACGCCGCATCGAACCCAAGGTAAGGACCTCCAGGTCATGCACCGTCGTGCCTTGTTTTTCCATTTCGATATAGGTTTTCGTCATTTGGTTGCGCAGACAACGGACCGGAGCCCCGACGCTGCGGCCGGTCACGACGGTATCGATATCTTTAGCGTTCAGCAACGCCATTTTGTAATTGATGTGGATCGGACATTCTTCCGACACCAATAAGCAGGTGCCGACCTGCACACCCTGCGCACCCAGGGCCAACGCGGCGACCAATTGACGACCTGAGGCGATGCCGCCTGCCGCGATGACCGGGATGGAGATCGCGTCGACGATTTGGGGAACCAATACCATGGTGGTCGTTTCCCCGACATGTCCGCCCGATTCGGTGCCTTCGGCGATGATCGCGTCGACACCCATCGCTTCCATACGCCGCGCTAAACCGACCGAAGGTACGACCGGGATGACTTTCACGCCGGCTTCCTTCAGTTTCGCGATGTATTTCGCCGGATTTCCCGCCCCTGTCGTCACGACGGGAACCTGCATATCGGCGACCAATTGGGCCAAGGCGTCGCTGTCGGGATTCATCAGCATCAAGTTGACGCCGAAGGGTTTGTCGGTCAATGCCCGGCACGCTTCGATTTCAATTTTGATTTGAGCGGCGTTGCGTCCGCCGGTCGCGATGATGCCTAACCCGCCCGCATTACTGACAGCCGCGGCGAAAGCCCCGGTGGCGATGTTCGCCATCCCGCCCTGCAAGATCGGTTTCTCGATCGATAATAGTTCGCATATGGTTTTCATGGTTCTCCCCTCATACGGTCAGCGCGAACGCGCCGTAGGTCAATCCGCCCCCGAAGCCGATCATCAGGATCTTGTCCCCGCTTTTGAGTTTGTCTTGCGTCTTCAATGTATCCAGCGCGATCGGTATCGACGCGGCGGACGTGTTTCCGTAATCTTCGATGACGGACACGAATTTGTCCGTTTTCTGTTTATAGGTCTTCGCGATATGCGCCGTGATGCGTTGGTTGGCTTGGTGCAGGACCACATGGTCCAGCTCGTCCAAGGTCATGCCGGTCGCCTGGGTGAAATCGCGTATCGCCTGATGGATCGCTTCGATGGCGAACTGGAAGACGACCGTGCCGTCCATCCCGATCACTAACGGCAACTGCTCGTTTTTGACGAGCGGATTATTTATCGCGATGCCCGGCGCGTAGAGCGAATGTTTGACATCTGTCTTGCGGTAGGCTTTCGACCAAAGATAACTTCCCTTACCTTCATTCGTTACAAGCGCGGCGCCTGCTCCGTCGCCGAACAAGATGCAGGTCCGGCGATCGTTGAAGTCCATCACTTTCGAGATGACTTCCGCACCGATCACCATGATATGCTTATATTTATCTGACGAAAGAAGTGCATGCGCGGTTTCGAGTCCGTAGATGAAACCCGAACAAGCCCCGTTCATGTCGAACGCCAGGATATCCTCGCGGCAACCCAAGGCATCAGCAACCAGACAGGCGACCGACGGGATCAGAGCGCTCGGGGTGAACGTCGCGACCAGGATCGCATCGACATCGAGCGGATCGATCTTCGCATCCGCCAATGCTTTTTTAGCGGCCTGCAGTGCCAGATCATGGGTATTCTCATCGGTCACATAACGGCGGTTCGCGATGC
The DNA here is from genome assembly GCA_049684955.1 of Erysipelotrichaceae bacterium. GTDB lineage: Bacteria > Bacillota_I > Bacilli_A > Erysipelotrichales > Erysipelotrichaceae > GWE2-51-13. Next base: position 154 of record JBAVGP010000045.1, on the reverse strand, counting down.
CCGACCGTGAATGGATCCATTCATGGTTGGTATCGACGATCTTCGCCATATCTTCATTTGAAAACGAACCGGCCGGCAAATATGCACCTACGCCCAAAAGTGTGAAACTCATCGCCGGACCTCCCCGAACTTGCGCAAACGCTCATAGCGGTTG
>JBAVGP010000044.1:0-31308 GCA_049684955.1 Erysipelotrichaceae bacterium | reverse complement strand
GAATCTGATTCTGCTTATTGAAATTGGATAGCTTTCAGTCTAGATAAAGCTTGTATTGGAACAAATTATCATTTTACTCTTGACTTGGAGTCAACTCTAAGTAATAAACTAGATAGGTAGAGTATCGAGAACCGAAAGATTGGAGGAAAGAATATGACAAAACCGATTCTGATCGCTTACTTTTCCAGAGCTGATAAAAATTATGTGAATGGCGGGATTGCGAATCTGACGATTGGAAATACCGAAGCTGTCGCATTGAAATTGCATGAGATGACTGAGAGTCATCTCTTCAAGATCAATCCGGCGCAAAAGTATTCCGTGGATTACCAAATCTGCACGGAAGAGGCGCAAAGGGAATTCCGTGCGAATGCGCGCCCGGAATTGAAGGAGACACTGGATAGCATCGAAGCGTATGAAACGATACTCCTCGCTTATCCGAACTGGTGGGGCACCATGCCGATGCCGGTTTGGACATTTCTTGAACAACACGATTTCGCCGGCAAGAACATCCTGCCGCTGTGCACTCATGAAGGCAGCGGAATGGGTAAGAGCGAAAATGACATCCGCAAGCTCTGTCCGGGTGCGAACGTCTTAAAAGGTCTGGCGATCAAGGGCAGCAATGTCAAGAACATCGACAGCGCTTTATCAGAATGGCTTAGTAAATCGTTATAAACAAAAAGGAAGGTATTGAAATGAAAGCACATGTCTATTACACACAGGACATCTCGTCCGAAGGATTGTTGAAGATCTACGCATCGTTGGGAGTGAAGCTGAAAGGGAAAGTCGCTGTAAAAATCTCCACCGGCGAACCGGGCGGGCATAACTTCTTGAAGCCTGCTTTGATCAAAGCGCTCGTCAATCAACTCGATGGCACGATCATCGAATGCAATACGGCGTATGAAGGAAAACGATTCTCCTCGCAAGACCATTGGGATGCGATCCGCGATCATGGATTCTTCGATATCGCACCTTGCGACATCATGGACGAAGCCGGGGAAATCTCCATTCCGGTCGAAGGCGGCGTGCGGCTGACAGAAAATTTCGTCGGCGCCCATCTGTCAAACTACGATTCCATTTTGATGTTGTCTCATTTTAAGGGACATCAGATGGGTGGGTTAGGCGGAGCGTTGAAGAATATGTCCATCGGCGTCGCATCGTCGCACGGGAAAGCGCATATCCATGGTGTCGGCGATGCAGCCGCGCTTTGGACGGCTGATCATGATTCCTTCCTTGAATCGATGGCGGATGCGGATAAGTCCGTGATGGATTTCATGGGGCGTGAAAACATCGTCTATATCAATGTCGCCAACAATCTTTCGGTCGACTGCGATTGCAACTCCAATCCTGAAGCGCCGGAAATGGCGGATATCGGAATCTTCGCATCGCTGGATCCGGTGGCAGTGGATCAGGCTTGCGTCGATGCGGTATATGCTTCGAAGGATGCCGGTAAAGCCGCGTTGATCGAACGTATGGAATCCCGCAACGGCATCCATACGGTGGATACGGCTGCGAAGCTCGGACTTGGCAGTAAGCAGTATCAAATCGTGAATATCGACTGAAGATACTGATCTCATCTGTTCAAAGGATCATCAATGAAGGGGGAAAAGGAGGCATGCAGCATGACGATCGCTGAAGTCGCGAAACAATACGGATTGACCGCTGATACCTTGCGCTATTACGAGCGCATCGGTCTTTTGCCCGATGTCCGCCGCACATCCGGCGGCATCCGAGACTACAGTGAAGAGGATTGCCGGTGGGTCGAATATATCAAATGCATGCGGGCAGCCGGTATCTCCGTCGAAGCGCTGACCGAGTACGTCAGATTATTCCATCAGGGAAGCGCAACGATTCCTGCGCGTAAAAAACTGCTACTTGAACAAAGAGAGCAGATCGTCGCAAAGATCAACGAGATGAACGATATCCTGGCGAAACTGGATTGGAAACTGGACGGTTATGAAGAACGCATGCTGAAGTTCGAAGAAGAACATCTCATCTGATAGATTTTACTACTCGTTTTTAAAATTATGTCAACTTCCTTATGAAAAAGATTCCGATCCAAATGGGCCGGAATCTTTTTTCAGTGATTGTCCAGCATCATCAATTCGTAGTCGAAGATCAGCTTGTATTTATGCGTTTTCTTCGCATAGTTCAGCAGATGTTTCCGGATGATCCGGACATACGGGCTGTCCGAGTTCAGTTGCGATAAGCTCCGAAACAACGCCTTGAACTGGAGCAGTTCGTCATCGTATTTCTCCAGGTCGGTGATGATGTTGAAAAACTGCGACACTTCATAATGCAGCGGTGAAAAACTTTCGATATGTTTTTGCGCTTCGATGAGATACGGACGAAGGTCATCCATCCTGTGCAGTTCATACAGACAATCACTGATATAGATCAAACAGAAGCATACCGCCTGCGGGTTGATCGACTGGGCGTTCTGATACTCCTGTAAGGCATGCGCATAATCTTGGTACGAATAATGCAGATAACCCGAGATGACATAAGGACGGCATCTTTCGAACCGATTGACATCCGCGAATTCAACGGCCGGATTCAGTAATGCGCGGCTGTTGGCCAATTGATCGACACTTTCGATCTCGATCATGAAAAGCAGGCGCTGGATGCGGAACTTCAGGAGCGGACTCAACGAATCAGTCTTGATCGATTTGATTTTCTGTTGGACATCGATCATCTTCAGCTGTCGAAGATTCCGGCTCGCTTTCAGGATCTGCACGATCGGGGCGTCCAGCCGCAGACGATCGACCAATCCATTGACTTTTTCCCTGACTTCTTTATACGGGATATAGTTTTCCACGATCAGGTTCGCGAGATCCAGAATCAGGAATTGAACCTCATGCGGAAAGCAATCCAACGCATCCAAAAAGACATCGAGGAATTCCAGATCAGGCAGGGAAATCCCGAGATGGGCATGGATCGTGTAGGTGATGAGGAGATTCAACTCATGCAGATAGAAGATATCGTTGAATCCCTTCAATTGCCGGTCAAAGGTTTTCAACAAATCTTCCAACGCGCTTTCCGGCTGATATTGAAGCGTGGTAAGGATCTGCGCGATGAAATCGGTATAAAGCGTATCGACATTTCGATAATCAAGCGATTTATAACCGAGGTTCTTGATCAGATAATCATACTCGTCAGGATAGGGGATCCGTATCTTTCCGTTCTCGATGATCGACAATTTGGATTGGGCGCAGATCATGCGATTACCATAAAACACGAAACCAACCTGACTGAAGTTGGTTAGTTTCGTTTTCTCATACATTTTTTTCCGATAATATCCGATCAATTTCCCGACATTGTTATACATTTAGTTGCCTCTACATGTATATTTTAATATAAAATTCGCAAATGTGCGAATGAATCGCAATAAATCAGAATATATACTGAAACGGTTCTTTTCAATATCCTAAACTACAATATACATGTCAAGGAGGAATTGAGAATGAAACGGAAATTCTTTATTTGCTGCCTCGTATTCGGAATCCTTTTCTTACCGATACCGAAGCCAAATCATTTGGTATGTCTGTACGATGAATGCGGATAAGTTGGAATGGTTCGTTTCATCGCATCGTACGATGTGTTAAAGGTAATCTTCAGTAAGAGAGGAAGAATTACCGATGTGGATCGAGTCGCTGTAATAGAAAATCGAGTGTATTTCATCAGGGGGATTCTGATAATACATGAAATTTGAATTGTGTGCCTGCAGCGTTGGTTTAGTGGATCGTTGATCCGTTGCATCCGTTTCGCTCCCTTGCATGATTGCAGGGGAAGAAAGGATGTCGGAATCGACGAAACCAAACCGGTATCGTCCTGCAGCGTGGACTACAGATTATCCGGATACAAAGGAAAGGGAAACCAGGCTCGGCTGATTTGTGGGAGCTCGACTTGGGGACCATCGTCATCGTCTGTATATGATGTCGAATTGAGCTGACTTCCGACGTGAAAGACAATCGCACACAAGCCGTGATGCTTGGCAGGGATATAAATCGATAGATTGAATCGCTTTGAAGTATGTTGAAGACCAACGGCGCTGATCTTTGGATGAAAATAACCGTTATTCGCCATAACGTTTATTGTGTCCGGGATCAGCGCAATCTGTGCATCACCCCGCCTGTTTTCCATCCCCTCGATACCGGTCCAGGCCGATGCCGCATTGGAAAACGTTGTGATTGAAAGGAGTCTTTATGATCATTGATGCTCTTTCCCTGCTAACCGAAAGCATCGTACTGCTCATCGCTTTATTTGTCCTCTTGAAAGTATTCCCCGCCATTACGCACGACCCGTCAAAGAATACCGTCTATCTGGGTGTGTTGTTGGGTGCCTTTGGCGTCTTGATCATGGCGTTCACCAACCATTTGAATCCAAACGCGGTATTTGACGCACGTTCGATCTTCTTGCCGTTGATCCCTATGATGTTTGGCCTTTCCCCGGCGCTGGTGGCCGCAGGCATCATGCTGATCTACCGGATCATTCTGGGCGGTGGCGGCATCGTCCTTGGGGTTCTTATCATCGCTGTCGCTTCGGTGATCGGGTTGCTCGCAAGCGGTATTTTCGGCTTCAAACCGACCCGCCGAAAAGCCATGGACTATTGGATGACTGGACTGATGGTCCACCTGGTCTTGCTAACTCTCGTGCTTTCGCAGTCGCAGGAGACATTCAGCGCGACATTGAACGAACTGGGTGTACAGGTCCTTCTTATCTATCCGCTGTTGACGATGATTGCCGGGAAGTTGTTCGATGAGCATATCCTGTCGAACAAAGCGCAGGAATTCATCCGTCAAGCCGAGATCAAATACCGGAAGATTTTCGATCAAGCTCCAATCGGCGTCGGTTATACGACACTGGCCGGTGAATTTGTCGAAGTCAACGATCAATGCGCATCGATGCTGGGTTTCATGAAAGACGACATCAAACGCTTGTCCTTCAGCGATATCACGCATGCTGAAGATCTGGATCGTCAAATCGAAAAGATAACCGCCATCAACGCCGGGGAAATCTCGAACTTCACGCTCGACCAACGGTTTTTGACGAGCAACGGAAGTATCTTCTGGGCGCATCTTTCCGCCGCGAAAATCCGATTCGCCAACGATCAGCCGGAATATCTGATGTGGGTCATCCAGGATATCACCCGCAAAAAAGAATCGGAATTGTTCATGGAGTATATCGCTTACCATGATCAGCTGACCGATTGCTACAATGGAAGGTATTATGAGGAATTCATCGAGCGGCAGAACGATATCGAGGCGTTTCCGATCTCCCTGATCCGGATCAACGTGAACGGACTAAAACTGATCAACGAGAAATTCAACCATCGAACAGGGGATGCTCTACTGCAGACAGTCGCCAAGACGATCAAGCAGACCTGCCGCGAGAGTGCGATGATCGCGCGGATCGGTAGCAACGAGTTCATCATCGTGTATAAAAACCAGACCAAGAATCATCTGCGTAAATTCGTTTCGGTGCTGAACCATGCGTTTGACGATGAGACGGTGGAAGGGATGAAAGTCTCCGTATCCCTGGGATATGCCACCTGGGAAAATCCGGATGCCGATTATGGCGAAATCTATAAACTGGCGGAAAGCCGGATGCATTCCGAAGAGGTCGTCACGAAAAACAGCATGTACAGTAAGACGATCGATATCATCATCAATTCGCTCTTCGAAAAAAACAACCGGGAGATGCTGCACTCGCAACGCGTGAGCGTTATTTGCGAGAAACTGGCCAAGAAGATGAATTTCGATCAAAAGAGTGTCGAGAAGATCAAAATCGCCGGATTGATGCATGATATCGGGAAGATCGGCATCTCGGATGAAATTCTGAATAAAGAAGGACGACTGAATGTGGCGGAACGCATCCAGATCGAAAAGCATTCCGACGCCGGTTACCGGATCCTGAGTTCGGCGACGGAATTCTCGGAAATCGCCGAATGTGTACTGACGCATCACGAACGATGGGATGGACATGGTTATCCGAAAGGTTTATCCGGGACCGATATTCCGATTTTTTCGCGGATCATCGCCGTCGCGGATTCGTTCGATGCGATGACCTCCAAAAGGACGTATCGGGAAGCGATGGATATCGATCGGGTCATCGATGAAATGAAGGACAACGCAGGGAAACAGTTCGATCCCAACATCGTCGGGCTCTTTCTGGATAATATAGAAGAATTCAGAGAAATCGTGTGAATTAACCAAAGTTTCTTGGATACCAAAAGAGTCCTCGGAACTTTTTTAGATAGTTATTCATATTAATGTAAAATAAACTTGACAATATGTAATCATATGCATACAATGTGTATATTAAAAGATACATTCAAAAAGGAGATAAAAACCATGTCGTATCCAGAAAAGAGAACCATCGTTTCCATCATCACAGGCGTCTTGATTTTAGGTGCATATATCCTATACGCTTTCGGTAAATACCAGGCCGGGTTGACGACCGCAGGCGATCTGAAGTTCTGGGCAGGTACCATGCTTGTCTTCATCGGGATCGGGATCGTCGCCAACATCATCATCCAGATCGTTTTCCATATCCTGCTTTCCATTTCAATCGCGGTGGTCGAAAAAGTGAAAGATATCAATTTCGATGAAAAACTGATCGAAAAGTCGCTCGAGAACGAAATGGTCAGCGATGAAATGGACAAGCTGATCGAGTTGAAATCCATGCGTGTCAGCTTCATCGTCGCCGGGGTCGGGTTCATGTTGGCGTTGGTATCGATGATCTTGAATGATTCCGCCGTATTGATGATCAATATCCTCTTCGTTTCCTTCAGTGTCGGTTCGCTGATCGAAGGAGTCAGCACGCTATACTTCTATCGGCATGGTGTTTGAAATGGCCAAGAAATTCGAAATCACCAACCAAATCCGTAAACTCAGATTCTTCGCGGATGAAATGACGCAGCAGCAGCTCGCTGAAAAAACCGGGTCGTCGCGTCAGACGATCAACGCGATCGAAGCGGGGAAATACTCGCCGACGTTGGAACTCGCGTTTCGCATCGCGGACGCGTTCGGGTTGGACATCAATGAAGTCTTCCAACATGAAACCAAAGGAGAATGAGCCATGAAAGCGATCATCTATGACAAAAGCCAAGCGCCGAATTCGCTGACCCTGCAGGAGATCGAGAAGCCGGTACCGAACGCCGATGAAGTGCTGATCAAAGTGCTCGCGGTGTCGGTCAATGCGGCTGATTACCGCTCGATGAAAATGGGGATCGTGCCGAAACGGAAAATCTACGGTTCGGATGTCGCCGGTGTCATCGAAGAAGTCGGCGAGCATATCACAAAATTCAAGGTCGGCGACGAAGTGTTCGGCGATCTGGCTACCTGCGGTTTCGGCGGATTCGCGGAATATACCCTGGCGAGTGAAAACGTGTTGGCATTGAAGTCGAAAAGCGTATCGTTCGTGAATGCCTGCGCGGTTCCGATGGCCGCGGTCACCGCCCTGCAAGGCTTGCGTGATCAAGGCAACATCCAAGCCGGACAGAAAGTCCTGATTTACGGCGCTGGCGGCGGGGTAGGGACTTTCGCCGTCCAACTGGCCAAGCACTTCGGCGCAAATGTATGCGCTGTCTGCGGTACGGGGAATGTGGAAATGGTCAAATCGATCGGAGCCGATACCGTCATTAATTATCATGAAACCGATCCGCTGAAAAACGGTCAATTGTATGATTTGATTTTAGCTGTGAACGGAAACAATCCGATTTCTTCCTATCTGCGCGCCTTGGCTCCGCAGGGCCGATGCATCGTCATCGGCGGCGCTTTATCGCAGATCTTCAAAATATTGGCGTTCGGGAAACTCATCTCGCTCGGAAGGAAGAAAATCTCGGTGCTTTCCGCGAAGATGAATACGCAGGATCTGACGTTTATCATCCAGTTGGTCGAAGCAGGCAAGCTGACTCCGGTGATCGACCGTCTATATCCCTTGGAAGAAATCCCGGAAGCGGTGCGGTATCTGAGTAAAGGCCATGCCCGCGGGAAAGTCGTCATCCAGGTGTCGCAAGCGAGTGACCCAACGGATTGATCAATATATCCACCTTATTGCCCACAAACGATCATCAAACGGGAATCTTCATGGAGATTCCCTTATTCATGATGAATATCAAATCTGCCTTATACCTCTTATTTGAAATATGTTTTTATCGCTTCAATCATTGAAATTCATGGAGACATGCTATAATAAACAAATCGTAAACGAAAGGAGGGATACGATGGGACGTAAACGACGCGCTTTCTTGATCGTTCTCATGCTTGCCTATGCTTTGTTTCTCGGCTATCATCTGTTTTTCTCAAACCGAACCATCAATCTTTCCTGGATCAGCCACGGCGGATGGACCTATCTTCAAACCGCGATGGCGAATAAGATCAATCTCAAACCATTCGCGACGATCAATAACTACTTCTACAAATATTCGATCGGATATATCGGCCAAGCGATGGTTTGGCGCAATATCGGGGGAAATATCATCGCATTTATGCCTTTCGCCTTGTTTTTTCCGGCGATTTATCGGAAAATGAGACATAGAATCCCGTTTTACGGATTCTGGATACTGACTTTGGGATTGGTCGAATTCACCCAGTACCTCACGATGAGCGGGGCGCTGGACATCGACGACTTCATCCTGAATATGCTTGGAATACTGGTCATTTATGAGTTGTTCGGCCATCGAATCAAAACAGGGGGATCGCAATGAGAGATTATATCATCGTTACGGATGCCACCGCGGACTTGCGCAGCGAAGACTGTGCCCGGTATGGAATCCATGTTTTGGGAATGAGCGTGAAGATCGGCGAGGAGGAATTCGAATTCCACCCCGATACGAAATTCGACGCGAAAGCCTTTTACGAAAAACTGAAGCAATTTCCGAACGCGAAGACGTCGCAGATATCGACCTACCGTTTCCAGGAAGCATTTGAATCGTTCGTCAAGGACGGTCGCGATGTCCTTTATATCGGCTTCGCATCGGTGCTCAGCGGGACGTTCCAGAACGCCTGGGCTGCCCGCAACGAAATACTGGAGCATCATCCCGACGCCCGCATCGAAGTCGTCGACTCCATGTCCGCAACCTACGGGGAAGCGATGCTTGTATTGAAAACGGCCATGCTGAAAGAAAAAGGTGCGACGTTGGATGAAGCGGTGAAATTCGCCGACCAATTACGCCATCGGATCGTCCATCTGTTCACCGTCGACGATCTCCAGCACCTGGCCAGAGGCGGGCGCTTGTCCAACGCCCAAGCGATGTTGGGTATGCTGATGCAGATCAAACCGATCCTGCAGTGCGACGAAGAGGGAAGATTGGTTCCGATCGACAAAGTACGCGGCCGGAAAGCCGCCATCAAACGGCTCAGTTCGGATTTCGCGCTGCGCTGCGAAGACAAGAGCCTGGTCTGCGTGATCCATGCGGATGCGCACGACGACGCGATGCTGCTGAAGAAAATATTGGAAAAAGAAAATGAAATCGGTGAAGTGCGCCTTACGGACATTGGTCCGGTCATCGGCTCCCACTCCGGTCCGCAAACCTTGGGCATCGTCTATATCGCCCGTCAGAGATAAACATGAAACATACGCTGATCATGAAAACTTCGAAATGTATCCTTCCGATCCTGATCGGAATTTTCGTGGTGAGCGGTATCCTGATCAGCCTGCCTTTACTCAAGAGCAACGCTGCCAACGCAGAAGCCGGATATGAACTGCAGGACGGGAATGCGATCATCACCGCGGTGCCGCTCGCGAAAACGACCTTCGTCCTTCCGCTGATCCCGCTTTCGTTTCAAACATCCCGCTTTACGAATCATCAACAATTCATCAAACCGCAGAAAGATACTGTTCTGTTTTCAAAGGACATCTTCCGTAACGTCTTGTTCGCACGGGCGCCTTGATTGTTTTCGCATCCGAAAACAACCAAAGGAGAAACCATGGAAAACATCGTCAAATATCTGATCGACCCCGATCACCGCATCGTTTCGAAAGCCCGCAAAATCGCGGATAAAGTCGAAACATACCGTCAAATCGAAAAAAAGCGCAGTGATGAAGAGCTGCGTGCCCAAACCGAAAAATATCGCCAGCGCTACCTTAACGGGGAAACCTTGGATCAATTATTGCCTGAAGTCTTTGCGACCGTCTGCGAAGCGGCAGTCCGCGTCTTGGGCGAAAGTCCGTTTCCCGAACAGATCATGGGGGCAGTCATTTTGCATCAAGGCGACATCGCCGAAATGAAGACTGGGGAAGGGAAGACCCTCACCTCGATCATGCCGATCTACCTGCACAGCCTTGAAGGCAAAGGCGTCCACGTCGTCACGGTCAACGAATACCTCGCCGAACGCGACTCGATCTGGATGGGCGAAGTGTTCCGCTTTTTAGGCTGCACTGTCGGTCTCAACACCAACGGCATGTTCCCGCAGGAAAAACGCGCCGCGTACGCCTGCGATATCACTTATACCGCCAATACCGAACTCGGTTTCGACTATCTGCGTGACAACATGGTCGTGTCACCCTCGCAACGCTGCCTGCGTCCGCTGGAATATGCGCTGATCGATGAAGTCGACTCCATTCTGGTCGACGAAGCGCGGACTCCGCTCATCATTTCCGGTTCCGAACAAGCCGAAAACCCGATCTACCGCATGGCCGACCATTTCGCCAAAAGCATCGCCGCCGAAGACTATATCGTCGATGTGCAGCATGGCGCCTGCTATCTGAGCGAAAACGGCATCAAACGGGCGGAAAAAGCCTTCAATATGCCGAATCTCTACGGGGCTGACGGCGTCGCGATCGTGCATGCGGTCAAACAAGCCCTCAAAGCCAACTATCTCATGAAACGGGATGTGGAATACATGGTCGCCGAAGGGGATATCCATCTGATCGACGAATTCACCGGACGCGTCATGGCGGGCCGTCAATATTCCGACGGACTCCACCAGGCCATCCAAGCCAAGGAAGGGATCGTCATCAAAGGCGAGACCTTGACCTTGGCCACGATCACTTATCAGAACTATTTCCGTCTCTATACGCATCTGTGCGGGATGACGGGGACCGCGAAAACGGAAGAACCCGAATTCCTGACGGTCTATAATATGCGCGTCGTACCGATCCCCACCCACCGCCCGGTCATCCGTCAGGAATTGCCGGACCGTATCTTCAACAAGCAGCATGAGAAATATGCCGCGGTTGTCGAGAAGATCCAGGAGCTGCATGAAAAGGGCCAACCGGTCTTGGTCGGCACCTTATCGGTCGAAGTATCCGAAATCATCTCCAAATTATTGGAAAAGAAACGCTTGCGGTATGAAGTCCTCAATGCCAAGAACCATGCCTTGGAAGCCGGTATCATCGCGAAAGCCGGGCATAAAGGATCGATCACCGTCGCCACCAACATGGCAGGGCGCGGGACCGACATCAAACTCGCGGAAGGCGTCGCCGAATTGGGCGGCTTGTTCGTCCTAGGTACCGCCCGCCACGAATCCAAACGCATCGACAACCAGTTGCGCGGACGTTCGGGACGCCAAGGGGATCCGGGCTTCGCACAGTTCTTCGACAGCTTGGACGACGATCTCATCAAGAAATATGCCAGCGATTATATGATGGACAAACTGCGTCCGTACATCGACGGAAAAGCTATCGACGGGAAACTGAACGCCTGGATCGACCGGATTCAGGAATATGCCGTCGACCAGCATTTCGATTCCCGTAAACGGACGCTCGAATATGACGACGTCATGCGTCGGCAGCGTGAAAGCGTCTATCACTGGCGCAACGAACTGGTCGACAAAGAAGTTTTGGGCAACACCGTCGAAACGCTGACACGGCGTATCCCCGAGATGTTGTTTGAAGGCAATCCCCGCAATTTGGGCGTCGCGGACAACGAACCTTGGGTCGCGCAGTTGCGCGAGATCGGCATCGTGATGGAAGAGAAAACCCGCATCCAATTCGCGGAAGACAAGAATCGCATCCAGACCCTGCATAACGTGTTATTGCAGATATTGAAGCCGTTAGAAAATGCCGATCCGTTGAGCGTGCATTCCGCCAAGACCATTCTCTTGCGCATCATCGACCATCTGTGGATGGATCATGTGCGTGAAATGGAATCGCTGAAGCAGGGCATCTATCTCAGGTCCTATGCCAACGAAAAACCTGAACAAGCCTATGCCCAGGAAGGGATGATCCGCTTCAAGAACATGATGGACCAGATCGCATTGGACTGGACCGCTTATCTGATCCGTTTCCTGCAACCGAAGGAGTAACCTATGATCGACAGTTTCGTAACCTGGCTAGCCACGACGTTGGGAAGTTTCTTCTCCAAAGAAATGACGGTTTTCATCATTTCGCTTTTCCCCATCCTTGAACTGCGCGGCGGTATCTTAGCCGGGTATTTCTTCGGCCTGCCGATCTGGACGACGACCCTTTTGGCCGTCGTCGGCAACCTGCTGCCGATTCCTTTCTTATTGATGTTCATCGAAGCGATCTTCGCCTGGTGCCTGAAACATAACCTGCTGGTGAAATTCATCGGCGGATTACGCCGGCGTGCCCAAAGCAAGAGCGAATCGGTCAAGAAATACGAATTCTGGGGCTTATGCCTCTTCGTCGCCATCCCGCTGCCGGGAACCGGCGCATGGACCGGCGTATTGGTCGCCGAAGCCTTGGGGATGGAGCGCAAACGCGCCATGCTTTCGATCACATTGGGCGTATTGATCGCCGGGATCGTCATGCTGATGGTATCATACGGACTCTTGAATTTTATCGGACTTTAGTCGTCGAAGGGGGTTTACCATGAAGTTTTTCAACCAATACCGCGGTCTGCAGAAAGAGATCTATATCTTGTTTTTCGGCCGCGTCATATCCGCGTTAGGGACGTTCATCTGGCCGTTGATGTCGTTCATCCTTGCCAATAAATTCGGCCTGAAGATGTCGCAGATCTCCATCTTGCTTGTCTTGGGTTACAGTATGAGCGTCCCGGCGATCTTCATCGGCGGCAAACTGGCCGATAAGTTCGGCCGCAAGAAACTCATCGTCTGGACCAGTTATATCGGTGTGCTGATGTACTTCATCTGCGGGGTCATCCCGCTGTCCTATATCACGCTGGTGCTTTTCTTCATCTCCAGTTTCTTCTTCAATATGCAGGGACCGGCCTACGAAGCGCTGATCGCCGACAAATCCACGCCGGATCAACGTGAACGGGCGTTCTCGCTGACCTATCTCGGATTCAACCTCGGTTTCATCCTGGGTCCTTCGATCGGCGGTTTCCTGTTCAAGGACTTCCTGTGGCTCGCTTTCATCATCGACGGGGCGACGACGTTGATCGGAACGATCTTCATCCACCGCTATATCAAGGAAGGGAAGACCTCCTATGCCGAGGAAACGCTGGGCGTCTACGAACAACCCGAAGAATCCGGCAATGGCTGGGATATGATCAAAGCGAAAAAATCATTGCTGATCTATCTCTTGGTCGCTTCGTTTGGAGGCTTGCTTTACATGCAGTCGAACATCCTGCTGCCGATCCAGCTCAACAACCAGTTCGCGGCGGACGGGGCGAAACTGATGGGCATGCTTTCCAGTTTCAACGGCTTGATCGTCATCGTATTCACCCCGTTGTTCACGCAATGGTTCCGCAAGATCCGCGAGATCGACAAACTGGCGATCGGGACAGTCCTCTTCGTGGCCGGTATGTCGTTCTACGGGATCTTTCCGTGGATCATCCCGATGTTCTTCTTCGGGATGATGCTGTTTACCTGGGGCGAGGTCATCAACACCTTGTCGCGTTCGGCGTATTTCACCGTCCGCATCCCGGCCTCGCATCGCGGGCGCATCAGCGCCGTCTTTTCGATCGGATCGATGGCGATCACCGGCGGCGGACAGATCCTCTTCGGTATGGTCGCGGACCATCTGACGATCGGTCAATCCTGGGCCCTCATCGGCGGGATCGGAGCCTTCGTGCTGTTTTTGACCTACTTCATGAAACGTTATGATAAGCGCGAATTCAGTTTATTATACGGGAATATGGTCATCGATCCCGAAAAGGTGTAAGATGCATCTAAGGAGATCTTCCGTATGAACACATTTCTGCTTTGGGGCTTGGTCATCTTCGTGTTTTTACTCATCGCGCCGCTATTGATCGGCCTCTACGTCTATAACGACGCACGCAAAATCAACCTGCACGAACCGGTTTTGTGGGCGATCGTCGCCGGGGCGGTACCCTTATGCGTCGGTCTGATGATCTATCTCATCTACACATCGGACAAGCGCGGAAATGCTCTATAGAAATTATGTAAAAAAATGTGAACGTACCTTGACGGGGCGTTCCTTTTTTATTATACTTACAAAGTATTTAACATTAACTCGCACTATAATGTCCATAATATGGTTGGACAGTTTCTACCGGATCACCGTAAACGATCCGACTTCTGTGGTTAAGAAAACACTGGTACGGATCACGCACTTTTCGGCGTAGGTCACATGCAAGTCGGTTTCTTCCCGGCTTTTTTTGTTCGTTACTGTTAAATGACAAGAAAAAGGAGAAAGAAACATGGAGAAATTTTTCAAGTTTAAAAAGCACGGAACCACTTTCCGTACTGAAGTCCTAGCCGGCTTCACCACGTTCTTGACCATGGCTTACATTCTGTTCGTCAACCCGGGCATCGTCGCGGGGGACATCACGGGATTATCGTTCGGAGCTGTCTTCGTAGCTACCGCCTTATCCGCCGGTGTCACGACCTTGTTCATGGGTCTTTACGCCAACTTCCCGGTCGCTTTGGCTCCGGGTATGGGATTGAACGCCTTCTTTACGTACTACCTGGTATTGACCTTAGGCTACTCGGCACCTGAAGCCTTGGCCGCCGTCTTCCTTTCCGGTATCGTAGGGATCGTCGTATCCGTCACTCCGTTGCGTAAGATGGTCGTCAATGCCATCCCGAAATCGCTCAAACTGGCGATCGGCGCGGGCATCGGTTTCTTCATCGCCTTCATCGGTTTGAAAAATGCCGGCATCATCGTCGCCAACGAAGCGACCTTCGTCGCGCTTGGCAATGTCAAAGCCCCGTTGGTCATCCTGGCCGTCGTCGGTTTATTGATCACCTTGATCTTACTGGCCCGTAAAACATACGCGGCCGTCTTCTTCGGTATGGTCGCGACCGCCATCATCGGCGTCGTCATGGGCTTGCTCGGCGTCGCCGGCATGCCTGCGCTTCCGACGACCGTCGTCTCGATGAATCTTGACTTCTCCTTGGTCGGACTGTTCGCCAAAGGCATCGTACCTTTGCTGACGAACCACTCGATCATCTCGGTCGTCGTCGTCGTCTTCTCCTTGTTCTTCGTCGACTTCTTCGACACCGCCGGGACTTTCGTCGCCGTTTCCAATGCGGCCGGTTTAGTGGATAATGAAGGCAATATCGAAAACGTCGGTAAAGCATTCATCGTCGACTCCTCCGCCACCGTCATCGGCGCACTCGCCGGGACGCCCAACGTCACCTCGTATATCGAATCCGGAGCCGGGATCGAAGTCGGAGGCCGCACCGGCCTGACCGCCGTCGTCACCGGTATCCTGTTCCTGTTGGCCTTGTTCTTCTCGCCGTTGCTGAGCGTCGTCACCGCCGCCGTCACCGCACCTGCCTTGATCGTCGTCGGTATCCTGATGGCCCAGCAGATGGGCGGCATCGAATGGGATGATTTCCCGACCGCCGCGACTGCTTTCTTGGCGATCATTTCGATGGCCCTGACGTATTCCATTTCCACCGGCATCGCCGTCGGCTTCATCGTTTATCCGGTTTTGATGGTCGCCGCCCGCAGATCGAAGGAAGTCAGCGTCATGACCTGGATTCTGTTGGTCGTATCGTTCCTGTTCTTCATCAAATAACTTCAATTTATCCTCGTTATAGCGATTCGACTCTATGCAGGCTTGGTCCGGCATGGTAGAATTGCGACAGTAGAGTCCTTTAATCCGATCCTGTGAGGTTGGCAAGGCGTTCCATGGTTATACCTTATACAAAAGGGTCCGTGCACGCACAGACCCTTTTTTGCAGAACGGACTAAATGTCGTATCTCCCCAAGAGGGAAGAAGGAGACACCCCATGAGTCAGCTTATCACCGGTTATCTGCCAGAAGATCGTCCCCCGTTTTGGAAGTTGATCCTCTTCGCGTTCCAGCAGATCCTCGTCATGTTTCCCGCCACGGTTTTGGTCGCCTTGCTGACGGGATTCCATGTCAGCACCACGATCTTCGCATCAGGCTTCGCGACCTTATGCTTCATCTTCATCACGAAAGGCAAGATTCCGCTGTATTACGGTTCGAGTTTCGCCTATATCGCCGCGATTGTCGGGATCACCGGAGCTAAATTCGGCGTCCCCGCATCCGACGCGCTGATTTCACAGGCGCAGTTCGGCATCATCATGTCCGGATTGGTATCCATCGCCGCCGGTCTGATCGTCTCGCGTTTCGGCCGGGAAGCGATTGAAAAAGTCTTGCCTCCGACCGTCACCGGTTCGATCGCCATCGTCATCGGGATCTCGCTGACGGGCGTCGCGATGACCAACGCGGTCCTCGTGAACGGCGTCGCGTCAAACAACGCGGTCACCGTCGCGCTGATCACCTTGCTTTCAACCATCCTGTTCTCCGTTTATCTCAAAGGCGTCTGGGCGCAATTGCCCATTCTGCTTGGCATCCTGGTCGGTTATGCGGTTTCCATCGCCTTGGGCATGGTCGATTTCGCCCCGGTCACCGCCGGCGCCATCATCCAAGCCCCGCATTTCACACTGCCTTCCGTTTCTTGGCCAGCCGTCTTCGCCATCATGCCGATCGCGATCGCGACGATTCCGGAATCGACTGCGCATCTGTTCCAACTGGATATCTATGTCAACGATTTGGCGAAGAAGAAAGGTGCCGACCATCATCCGATCGCTGAAAAACTCGGTCTGAACCTGATCGGGGACGGCATCGGCGATATCGTATCCTCCATGATCGGCGGACCTGCCGGAACCAACTACGGGGAAAACCTTTCCACCATGGCGATCACGCGCAACTTCTCGGTTTGGGTATTAGGGGCGGCAGCCATCATCACGATGGTCATCGCCTTCGTCAATCCGCTGAGCGCCTTGGTCCTCACGATTCCTTCGTCCGTCATCAACGGCGCCTGCATCTATCTGTTCGGCATCATCGGCGCGCAGGGGATCGCGATCATGATCGAACGCAAAGTCGACATGTTCGATGCGAAGACCTTGGCGGTCATCGCCGTCATCCTGACCATCGGTCTGGGCGGCACCTTCGGTTTCGCAGGGGGGATGATCCCGGCTTTCGGTTTCCAACTGCCGGCCATCGCCACCGCGTCGATCTTCGGGATCGTGCTGAATCTGTTGTTGAGCTTCAAGAAAAGACAAGCGAAATAATGCACGCCAGGCAAGGGAAACCTTGCCTTTTTTATTGTTGAAAAGATGTAAGCGTTTACTTGTGAAAAGATAAACAAAAGCCTTGACAAGCGATAAAGGCATTGCTAAACTGTGCTTGTGAAACAATAAACAAATCACAAGAGGACCCAACATGGCAAAGAAAGAAACGCTCAACGTCAACGAAACACCAGTGGATGTCAATCTGACACAAGAAGAAAAAGCCAAGATCGAAGTCGATGGATTAGTCGCCAAAGGCGTCGTCGCATTGGAAGGATTCATGCAGCTCGATCAGGAAAAGATCGACTATATCGTCGCCAAAGCAAGCGTCGCGGCGCTTGACCAACATGGCGAACTGGCTTTGATGGCCGTCAAAGAAACCGGCAGGGGTGTCTTTGAAGACAAAGCGATCAAGAACCTGTTCGCCTGTGAGTTCGTCGTCAACGATATGCGTCATCTCAAGACCGTCGGCATCGTCAGCGAAAACGATGTCACCGGCATCACCGAAATCGCGGAACCGGTCGGCGTGGTAGCCGGGATCACCCCGGTCACGAACCCGACATCCACCACGATCTTCAAATGTCTGATCGCCTTGAAGACGCGTAATCCGATCATCTTCTCATTCCATCCGGCGGCTCAGCAATGTTCGGCCGCAACCGCCAAAGTCGTGTATGATGCGGCAGTCAAAGCGGGGGCGCCCGAGAACTGCATCCAGTTCATCGAAAACCCTTCCAAGGAAGCCACCGCTTTCCTCATGAACCACAAGGATGTGGCGACGATCCTGGCGACCGGCGGCAACGCGATGGTCAAAGCCGCGTATTCCTGCGGGAAACCAGCCTTAGGCGTCGGTGCGGGCAATGTGCCTGCCTATATGGAGAAAACGTGCGACGTGCGTCAGGCGGTCAATGACATCGTCATGTCGAAGGCCTTCGACAACGGGATGATCTGCGCTTCCGAACAATGTGTCATCATCGATCAAGAGATCACTCAACAAGCAATCCCGCTCTTCAAGAAATACGGCGTGCATTTCGTCACTGAAGAAGAGAAAGCCAAACTGGAAACCTTCATGTTCGGCGTCCAAGCCGGCAACGGCGCCTGTGTGCCGGGGATCATGCTGAACCCCAATATCGTCGGTAAATCCGCCATCTGGATCGCCGAACAAGCCGGCTTCGAAGTGCCCGCCAATACGGTCATCCTCGGGGTCGATGTCAAACTGATCGGTCCGGCCGAACCTTGCACGAAGGAAAAACTGAGTCCGGTATTAGCCTTCATCGTCAGTCATTCGACCGAAGAAGGCATCCGTTATGCCCGTGAAATGGTCGAATTCAACGGATTAGGTCATTCCGCGGCGATCCATACCGAAGACAAGAAGATCGCGGATGCGTTCGGCAAGGAAGTCAAAGCGATCCGTATCATCTGGAACAGTCCTTCGACCTTCGGCGGTATCGGCAACGTCTACAACGCCTTCATTCCTTCCTTGACCTTGGGTTGCGGATCCTATGGCCACAACTCCGTCTCCAACAACGTTTCCGCCGTCAACCTCCTCAATATCAAACGCATCGGCCGCCGCAACAACAATATGCAGTGGTTCAAGATCCCTTCGAAAATCTACTTCGAACGCAATTCCATCCAATATCTTCAGCAGATGAAGGATATCGAACGGGTCTTCGTCGTAACGGACCGGGCGATGGTCGATCTGGGGCATTATGCCAAGATCGTGGACCAGCTCAATCTACGGAGAAACAAAGTGCAGATCCAGTTGTTCTGCGATGTCGAACCCGATCCTTCCTTGGAAACGGTCAAAAAAGGATATGAATTGATGAACGCGTTCAAACCGGACACCATCATCGCCTTGGGCGGGGGTTCCCCGATGGACGCCGCGAAAGGGATGTGGCTATTCTACGAACATCCGGACGTCGATTTCGATGATCTGAAGCAGAAGTTCATGGATATCCGCAAACGCGCGTTCCGTTATCCCGAATTAGGCAAGAAGACGCAACTCGTCTGCATTCCGACCACTTCGGGGACAGGGAGCGAAGTGACGCCCTTCGCGGTCTTGACCGATAAGCGCGTCAATAAGAAATATCCCTTGGCCGACTATTCGCTGACCCCGACCGTCGCGATCGTCGATTCCACCCTGACGATGAATCTGCCGGCCGGTGTCACCGCCGATACCGGGATGGACGTGCTGACGCATGCGACCGAAGCTTACGTTTCGACGCTGGCCAGCGACTTCACCGACGGACTTTGTTTACAAGCCATTAAAATGGTCTTCGAGTTTCTGCCGCGGGCGGTAGCCAACGGGAAGAACGATCCCGAAGCGCGCGAGAAGATGCACAACGCCTCCACCATCGCCGGGATGGCTTTCGCCAACAGTTTCCTGGGCATCAACCATTCCTTGGCGCATAAGATCGGCGGGACCTGGCATGTGCCGCACGGCCGCGCCAACGCAATCCTCTTGCCGCATGTCATCCGCTATAACGGGACCTTCCCAAGCAAACCGGCGACCTGGCCGAAATACAGCTATTACATGGCCAATGAAAAGTACCAGACTTTGGCCAAGATGCTGGGCTTGCCGGCAGACACCATCGAAGAAGGGGTCGAATCCTATGCGAAAGCCTGCGCCGATCTGGCGACTTTGGTCGGCATCAAGATGACGCTTCAGGAACAGAATATCAGCGAAGAGACCTTCAACCAGGATCTCGATCTGGTCGCGATGCTGGCCTATGAAGACCAATGTACCCCGTGCAATCCGCGTTTACCGCTGGTTTCCGATATGAAGGAGATCCTGCGCACCGCGTATTACGGTTCGAATCGATAGAAACCCGATGTTGCCTGTGGTAGAATAAACCGGTAACGATATGACCCCGTTATGGACGGGGTTTTCTTTAAAGGAGTCCTATGAGCACACAACCGTTAGATCCGAAGTTCAATCCGTTTTTCGCGCGTCCCAAGAAAACGACCAAGATCAAATCGATGATCGCGATCGTCTCAGGGAAAGGCGGAGTCGGTAAATCGACCGTCACCAGTCTCTTGGCTACCCATACCCAACGGGCGGGCTTGCAGACCGCCATCCTGGATGCGGACATCACAGGACCTTCGATGGGCCGCATGTTCGGTCTGCGTGAGAACCCGCAAGGCAGCGAAGAGGGCATCTATCCCGCCGTCACATCCACCGGCATCGAACTGATCAGTTCCACCATGATGTTGGAGAGCGAAGACACGCCGATCTTATGGCGCGGTCCGCTGATCGGCAACGCGGTGAAAGAATTCTACACCGAAGTCTTCTGGGGCAAGGTCGATGTGATGTTCGTGGATATGCCTCCGGGTACCGGCGACGTCCCGCTGACCGTCTTCCAGTCGCTGCCGTTGAAAGGCATCATCCTGGTCACCACGCCGCAGGATCTGGTCTCGATGATCGTCTCCAAAGCCGTTTCGATGGCCAACCAGATGAATATCCCGATCCTCGGGATCATCGAAAACATGAGTTATATGGAATGCGGGCACTGCGGTGAAAAGATGTATCCGTTCGGTCAAAGCAAGCTCGAAGCGTTTGCGGAAACCTACCAGATCCCCATCCTGGCCAAACTTCCGATCCATCCCGAATACAACGAATTGGCGGATGAAGGACGGGTGGAAGAAATCGTCAACGACGAGTTCGCCGCAATCATCTCCGCTTTGTTTCATGTCTGATAGTCCCGCTTCCAATAGGAAAGGGCATGTGGTAGTATGAAATCCTGCAAAGGGAGTGTCGTATGAAAAAAATGTGGGATACCGCGCATTCGATCTATACCCGCGACCCGGCCGCCAAGAGCGTCTGGGAAGTGTTCTTTCTCTATCCCGGCTTCCACGTCCTGGGATACTACCGAATCGGCAATTTCTTCTATCGCCACAAACATACGTTCATCGCGCGCATGTTCGGACAATGCGGACGTTTCTGGACCGGCATCGAGATCCATCCCGGCGCGACCATCGGCCGCCGCTTATTCATCGATCACGGCTTCGGCACGGTCATCGGCGAAACGTCGATCATCGGCGACGACTGCACGGTATATCATGATGTGACGTTGGGCGGTACGACGCTGGATGCGGTCAAACGCCATCCGACCTTAGGCAACGGCGTGACCGTCGGAGCCGGCGCCCAGGTGCTCGGTCCGATCAACTTAGGAGATTACTCACGTGTCGGCGCCAATGCGGTCGTGGTAAAGGATGTCGCACCCAATACGACGGTCGTCGGGATTCCGGCCAGAGTCGTCGAATCAGGTAAAGACCACGGAGCTTGAACCGAAGAATATTGCCCTATCAGCAAACAAAACCAATGCAAATCAACACAATACCATTTAAGCAATGAATCCGATGAGTTATAATCAATGTGAGAAGATCGGGGGATTCATCAGTGACTGATATGCAAACTAAAAAAGAGGAAATGGTTTATATCGTAGAAAATTTGGTTAAACTATCGAAACCTTCGTTTGTTATCCATCTTGTCTTAACATTTGGGTTGTTAGGACCCATCGGCAAAATTGCTCTACTAAATTTCGAAGGTGCGAAAATCGAATTATGGTTAATTTTGTTGTCGATTGTCTGTTTTCTGTTAATCATGATCAACTGGGTTCTATTTTACAGATCTTGGAGGAGCTATAATAAATCAAAACTTGACCTAATCGAATTCCGGGAACTCGTAAAAGAATACAAACCGTAGATTGAATATGCAATAAACCTGCGATGATCATCTTACCGCAGGTTTTTAATTATTTCAGTTGAATTTCAAGTTTATGCTGTGTGATGGATTTTGGAAAGATGGGTAAGATTTAGTTTACATGAAAGATGAAATCATCATTATTAGTTATTGCTAACTTGACCTATTCATAAACCTTCTCAGTATGATCACTTTCAACGCATCGTTGATGCCAAGACAAGCTATGCCGGCGAAACCCAAGATGAAGAACATCTGCAGCCACGGCAGCGCCTTCAGACCCGGAAAGCCGACCAAGGTGAGCAGCGTTCCGATGAATATATCCGACAGCACCGCGAGCATCAGCGGTCTGCTTGGCATGCTTGACCACCAGTGGCTTCTTTCACGGGCGACCAGCAGATTCAACGCGGCGAAATAGAGCAGGGTCAGAAAACTATAGGTGTAAAGCGCGGCATCGTTGCTGGATAGGCCGAAATATTTCCAACCAAAATAAAGCAGGATGAATTCTTCGACCACCATCGCGACGCCGACGACCGACGCACTCGCGATATAGCGGCCGATATTCCACGTCTCGGGTTTTTGGGACGGCCGGACATGGTCGGTCGCAACGGTGACGGTCGCGAAGTCGCGCAGAAAGACAAGCAGGATCATCGCGAAAGCTGAAATGGCGAACTTGCCGGTCACGATGAACGGAATCGCCACGAAAGCCGATTCGAGGATGGTCCGGGAGATTTTATTGATCACCCAGGTCAGAATACGCTGATAGATCATACGGCCTTGTTCAACCAGATCTACGATGCTTGCCAACCCGGGTTCGATCAACACCACGCTGGCCGAACTTTTCGCGATATCGGTCGCGGAACTTACCGCGATGCCGACTTCAGCCTGACGGAGCGCCGGTGCGTCGTTGACCCCGTCGCCCGTCATTCCTGTCACGTGGCCGGCCGCTTGCAGGCTCAGTACGACATTGTATTTGTCTTCCGGATAAATTTCCGCGAAACCGTCGCTTGCATCAGCGAGCTTATCGTTTGGATCAACCGTCGCTTTGAGATCGGATATTTTTCGGATAGCATCCAGTCCGATGTTCTGGCCGATTTCACTTGCGATCGCGAGCGCATCGCCGGTCAGCATTTTTACAGAAATGCCGAGACTACGCAGTTTCGCGATGATGTTTTTTGCTTCGGGTCGGATCGGATCGACGAATGTCACCAAACCCAGCAGGATGGGCGGTTCTTCATTGCGAGCGCGTGCGACGGCGAGGGTCCGATATCCTTTGCGTGCCGAAATATCGGCTTGCATCTCCAACGCCTCACTCTGCGCAGCATCAAGACCGCAAATATCAGTGATCGTCGTGAGCGCGCCTTTCATGAATCGCCATGTATCTTCGCCTTGGCTGACCACGGCTTCGGTATGGCGGTTTTGCGCGTCGAAGGGGATGAAGGATAATGGCTTCATCGCACCGATCCCATCGAAAACATGTTTTTCCTCCGCATGCGCCAACAAGGCCAAATCGATCGGATCCTGATTCGCTTCTTGCGAGGCGGACGCGCCGGCAATCAGCACATCGGTTTCCGATATGCCACCCAGCGGCAAAACGTCGGCGAGCGTCAATTTATTAAGGGTGATCGTACCGGTCTTGTCGACACACAGGACATCCATCGTGGCGGCGTCTTCACTTGCGCTGAGGCGTGTCACGATCACTCCGTGCTTTGACAGTTCACGCGCGCCGACCGCCATGCTTACCGTAAAAACGACCGGTAAGGCGACCGGCACGGCGATCATCAGCAAGACAAGCAACAAAGGTATGTTTTCAACAAGCGGGGAGGACCGCACCAGCATCCCGATGATCACCAGCCCCATCATGATGCCGACGATGATGAAGAGCCAACGCACGACGTTGGCGATGACAGCTTCGATATGCAGTTTCGGACGGGCTTTTTGAACGAGTTCGGTGGTTTTTCCGAAATAGGTGTCGGCCCCGGTCAGGATCACGATCCCGCTGCTTTCGCCGCGTCGGACAAGTGATCCGGCCGATAACACATCGCCGGCATGCTTGGGAATCTCGGCTGACTCACCGGTCAGCACGGACTGGTCGACCAGACTGTAACCCTGCAGGATTTTGATGTCGGCCGGGATGATATCGCCTTGACGCGTCCGAACGATATCGCCGGGGACAAGTTCGCGCGCAGGTATGAGCGACCATTCCGCGTTCCGCAGGACACGGGCATCCACATGCAGCTTATCCCGTAATGCCTGGACGGCATTGTTCGATCGGCGTTCCTGGATGAGACTCATCACCGCATTCATCACTAGCAGGATGCTGACCATCGCGAAATCGGCATATTTACCTAGAATCAACGATAGAATCAGGATCCCTTCGAGCATCCAAGCGGATAAACCCCAGAATTTCTTAAGAAAGTTCTTGAATGGATTCTTTTTCTTTTCGATCACTTCGTTGAATCCGACTGCTTTTCGTTGAGTTTCAACCAGTATCAGCGTAAGTCCTTTTTCGGGATCCACATGGAAAGAAGCCAGGATTTCCAGTATGTCGGCATGCATGATTTGCGGTTCATCCATTGATTTGGAAAAGGTTGAAGGGTCTGCTTTTTCCGGTTTGATCGTCTTGTTCATGATTTATCCTCCAGATTCGAGTTTCTTGATAACTCGGGTAATCCTATCCGACAGAAGGATCGGTAACGGATGATTGGGTATTGTGAAGATCATCTCTACTTTCATTATATCTTTTCTCCCGTTGAATCAAGAAATATGCTATTCACATTTTATTCACGCGAGGCGAACCGGACTTGATGCGGGAGAATGGGCGGCGAAAACTCAGCGAAAACCTTTTCGTTAATCGGTTTCCTTTTTCACAATGTATGATACAATAATGGCGAAAGGGGTGAATACCGATGGCAGATATTCGTGATATCGCAAAAATGGCCGGGGTTTCGACCGCGACCGTTTCAAAAGTATTGAACAATTATAAAGAAGTAAGCGACGCCACCAAGGCGCGGATTCTTAAAATCGTCGAAGAAGTCGGCTACATCCCCAACTCCAATGCACGAGCACTCAGCACCAAACGCAGCTGGCTGATCGGCATCGTCTATTCGGAATGCCTGAATATCGGCTTGGAACACAACTACTTCTCAGGACTTCTGGAAGCCTTCAAAAGGGAAGCCGAAGCCTTAGGTTACGAAGTCGTCTTCATCTCGGGATACGGCATCGGCTATCTCAAACGTTGTCAGGTACGGAATGTGGACGGCGTTTTCGTCGTCGCGGCGGATGTCTCCGACCCCGGTCTGCAGGCTCTTTTCGACAGCGACATCAAATGTGTCACCACCGACGTGCCGTATAAATCGGTTCCGTTGATCTATTCCGACAATCGTCAAGGATCCCGACTTGCGATACGCCATCTTTATGATCTCGGCCATCGCCGGATCGCGCATATCGCCGGTCCGATGTCTTCCGTCGCCGGAAGAGAGCGCATGGAGGGGTATATTGAAGGGCTGAAGGAACTTAATCTTGAATTTGATCCGTCTTTGGTCGTGGAAGCAAGTGATTTCGGCGGGAATGCCGGCTATGAAGCTATGAACAGACTCTTCGAACTGACCGAAGTCCCGACCGCCGTATTCGTCCTCTGTGATCTGGTCGCGGTCGGCGTCATGCATTCCATCAAGGAACATAATCTGGAAGTCGGGAAAGACATCTCGATCGTCGGTTTCGACGATATCGAACTGGCCCGCCATGTCCATCCCTCGCTGACGACCATCAAACAAGACCGCAAACGGATCGGACAGATCTTGGCGGAAACCCTGGTGAAACGGATCAACCGTCAGGCGGTGGATGAAATCACGCGCATCCCGACCGAATTGATCGTCCGCGATTCGACCTCCAAACCAAAAGAAAAATAGGAACCCGCGGGTTCCTATTTACGTTTCATGATCTGTTCGCGCTTGGGTCCGTTGGAAACCAAGGCGATTTTCGTGCCGATGCGCTCTTCCAGATATTCGACATAGCGTTTGCAATTCTCAGGCAGGTCGTCGTAATCGCGGATATGCGAGATATCGCAGTTCCAGCCGTCGACATATTCCAGGATCGGAACGGAATGTTCCAGGCGTGTGATGTTGGGGAAATGCTCGCGGCGCTTCCCGTCGGTCTCATACGCGACGCAGACCGGGATTTTATCGAGATAACCCAATACATCCAGGTTGGTGAGAACCAGATGTGTGGCGCCCTGGATCTGACAGCCATAGCGGGTCGCCACGACATCGAACCAGCCCATGCGGCGCGGCCGTCCGGTCGTCGCCCCGTATTCACCGGCGTCGCCGCCGCGTATTCTGAGTTGGTGGGCGGTGTCGTCGAAGATCTCGCTGACGAAGGGCCCGGCTCCGACACAGGAGGAATAGGCTTTGGTGACGGCCCAGACTTCATCGATCGTATGCGGCAGGCCGGAACCGATCGGGGCGTAGAACGCCAAGGTGCTGGAGGAAGTCGAATAGGGGTAGATCCCGAAATCGGGATCGCGCAAGGCGCCTAACTGACCTTCCAACAGGATGCTTTTCTTATCGTCGAACGCGTTCTGGAAATACTTGACGGTATCGGTGACATAGGGCGCGATGACTTCGCGGTAATGGATCAGTTCGGCTAAGATATCTTCTTTTTTCAACGGTTCATGGTGATACAGATGAACCAATAAGGTGTTTTTCTGCGGCAAGACCCGATCCAGTTTGGCACTCAGCCATTCTTCGTCGAAGAGTTCCGAAATCTGGAAACCGATCTTCGCGTATTTGTCGGAATAGAAAGGTGCGATGCCGGATTTGGTCGATCCGAAGGACGCCTTGCCTAATCGTTCTTCTTCAAGTTTATCGAAGAGGATATGGTAGGACATCACGATCTGCGTCCGGTCGCTGACCAGGATCGCCGGTTTCGGGACCCCTTTGTCGACGATATCGTTCAGCTCTTTGATCAGCGCGTCGATATTGAGCGCCACTCCGTTGCCGATGATATTGACCGTATGACTGTAGAACACACCTGATGGCAGCATGTGCAGCGCGAACTTCCCGTACTTGTTGATAATCGTATGGCCGGCATTGTTGCCGCCCTGGAAACGTACGACGATGTCCGACTCGGCTGCGAAGACATCCGTCAATTTCCCCTTACCTTCATCGCCCCAATTGGCGCCTACGACCGCTCTGATCATGAAGAATCCTCCTTGTGTTTCAAGCCTTAAAAAATAAAGACAGGACATGCGTTGCGTGTCCTGTTACACTTCTAAAGATAGCAAGTGCGGACTTCGTTGTCAAAGGTTATTTCGTGAAATCGTCCTTCTTCAGCAAGAGATCCGCGACATACAATCCGTTGGCCGCGGCCTGGCTCAGCGAGCGGGTGAAGCCCGCGCCATCACCGATCGCATACAATCCGGGATACTTGACCAATTCGAAATCGACGCATTCGGGCCGGGCGGAATAGTATTTGCACTCCACGCCATATAATAAGGTATCGGCGTTGGCCGTACCCGGTGCGATCACATCCAAGGCATATAAGGTTTCGATGATATTGTCGAGCTGACGCTTCGGCATGCAGAGCGACAAGTCGCCCGGTACCGCGCCGAGCGTCGGTACGACGGTGCTGGCAGCCAAACGTTTGGCATCGGTCCTGCGGCCGATGATCAGATCGCCGAAACGCTGCACCAATACGCTGCCGCCGCTGATCATGTTGCCCAGATGGGCGACTTGGCGGGCATAATCGATCGGTTCATTGAAAGGGGTCGTGAACTTGATCGTCGATAACAAAGCGAAATTACTGTTGGAAGATTTCTTGGACTCTTCCTTATACGCATGGCCGTTGACGGTCAGGATGTCGTTGGTGTTTTCCATGACGACCTGCCCGCGTTCGTTGAAACAGAACATGCGCGTGATATCCCCGTATTTCTTCGAACGGAACCAGATTTTCGGTTCGTAGATGACGCTCGAGAAATGTTTCCATACTTCGTAAGGCAGTTCGACGCGCACGCCGATATCCACCTGGTTGTTGGCCATCGGGATCTTGTTGGTCTCGCACCATTTGGCGAAGAAACCGCTGCCGGCGCGCCCGACCGCGAAGATGATCTTGTCGGCGGTTATTTCAAAATTTTCATTGTTTTTCGTGTAGCTGACGATCTTAGTCTTTCCATCAACGTCCGTGACGCAAGCGCGGGTCCGGATATCGACCAGCGGACGCAAAGCATCGACCATGTTCTTCATCGTCGTGAAGTTGGCGTCGGTCCCCAAGTGTTTCATCTGGGCTTGCTGCATATGCAGGTCGTGCTGCAGACATAAGGTTTTCAAGTCATCGCTGGGATCGAAACGTTCACTCGTCGCGCCATGTTTAACCAAAATCGCGTCGGCTTGTTCGATATAATCAAGCACGGTCTTCTTCGCCATGAATTCAGGCAGCCATCCGCCGTATTCGGTCGAAATGACATACTTGCCGTCGGAATAGGCGCCGGCGCCGGCCAGACCTTCCATGATGCCGCACGAGTTGCAGCGGATGCAGGTCGGGACTTTGCCGGAAAGGATCGGACAAGTCCGGGTGTTGATGTCGAATCCTTTTTCCAAAAGGACCACTTTCAATGCCGGATCCGATTGACTCAGACGCAGCGCGGACATGAGTCCGCTGATACCGCCGCCGATGATGACGACGTTCGCTTTTTCCATGTTGAACCCTCCTTAAGACCGCAAGGATTATACCAATTGTACGATGAAAATTCAAGAAAATCCGTGAAATCATTTTCAGAAAAAGTTGACATCATTCCATCACTATGGAATAATCAACGTGTTTGATAAACGCAGCTGGTTTATCCGGCACTGTGAAACGGAGGAAGAAACTATGGCATCCCAAGTATCCGCCCGACTTCATTTCGCACAAGGTTTCGACGGAACCTTGATGTTGCGCGAAGGGGAAGTCGCGATCGGCGTCCAAGCCGATCAAGCGCGTCCCTACGATCTGTTGCAAGCCGCTCTTGCCGCGTGTCTCCATTCCACTTTTCTCGAAATCCTCGAGAAGAAACGCCTCAGCATCGAATTTGCCGATTATCTCATAGAAGGCATCAAACGGAGTGAAGTCCCGACGATGTTGGAAGAAGTGATCATCCATGTCACGCTTCCCGACGGACCCAACAACGAAGCGCTTGAGAAATCGTTCCATTTGGCGACCCAGTACTGTTCGGTTTTCAATACCTTGGCCCAGGTAGCCAAGATGCAGTGTGACGTATCCTTTAAGACAGCGGGCGAATAGCCCGTTTTATTTGATATCGTACAGCAAATAGAATACAATATGGATTATTAAAAGATACAATCCTTTGAAAGAGGTGAATCCATGAAAATCCGACGAATCGGTGCTCCTGTCAAAGAAGGCTGTGACCTTCCCGGCGCTGACCTGGCCGTCCAAGCATTGGAAAAAGAAGGCATGGTTTTCGATTCCGTCATCACGGTAATACCCCATGAAGAAACCGAAGGCGAAATCCTCCATCTAAATACCTTGATCGATTTTCTCACCCGTTTGAAACAAGAAGTCAAAAAAACCCATGAAGCCGGTGAATTTCCGTTGGTTTTCGGCGGTGATCACTCTTTGGCCATCGCGAGTATCAGCGCCGGCGACAATGCCAACCGCGGGATCCTCTGGATCGATGCGCACGGCGACTGCAATACGCACCGCTCGTCGACCTCCAAACGCATCCACGGCATGCCGCTCGCCATTGCGCAGGGACATGGTCATCCGCGTCTGCTTGAAATCACACAGGAAAACGATGTCGCGTCAAGCCGTATCCTTTTGGTCGGTATCCGCAGTCTGGATGCCACCGAAGAGATCCTGATGAAGGCCTGGGGTCTGCGTTGGATCACCCAAGCCGAGATCGACAACCAAGGTTTTGCCTGGGCACATGACGAAGTCGAGTCGTTTCTTCGAAGCATCACCAATCTACATGTCAGTTTCGACTGCGACAGCTTGGATCCGAAACTTTGTCCGGGCGTCAGTACGCCTGCCAACAACGGTCTGACCCAACATCAAGCCTTGGATCTGGTTGCGTTGGCCTTCGACACGACGCATGTTTCCTCGATGGATATCGTCGAACTGAATCCGACGCACGATAACGGAAGGACGATCGAACTCGTCCTTGAAATGGACAAACTGGTCCATTTGAAAAAATAGCGCATAAATATCATCATTTTAAGGAAAGGAAAGACTCCTTTTCTTTTAAATCGGATTTTGTTAAAATAGATGGGCTAGGAGAAACACCATGAACCGTTCCGATAAAATACTCGTCGTCCTTGTCTTGGTCGTTTCGCTCGTTCTTTACCTGAGCATGCAATGGTTCGTGACTTCCAGCACCGGCAAGAATACCGTCGCCGTGGTCACTTATAAAGACAAGGAAGTGCTCCGCATCGATATGGCCATCAACAAGAACTACACCGTCAAAGGGACCTTGGGCGATGTCTTCATCGAAGTGAAAGATAAAGCGATCCGCGTCGAGAAAGAAACCTCGCCGTATCATCTTTGTTCATTGCAGGGATGGGTGCAGTATGCCAACGTACCGATCGTCTGTCTGCCCAACCACGTCGTGATCGTCATACAGAACGCCAAGACGGGTGGAGAGGATACGACCGTCCAATGAACTCACGAAGCAAAACACGCCGTTTAGCGCTGCTCACCATGTTACTGGCGATGGGCATCCTGTTGCATATGTTCGAACCTTCTTTACCGATCCCCATTCCCGGCGTCAAGCTGGGATTAGCCAACATCATCGGTCTGATCACCTTTTTTATGTTCTCCTACAAGGAAATGTTCAGCGTGAACCTGATGCGCGTCTTGATAGCATCCCTTTTGCGTGGTATCATTTTCGGGACGGGATTCTGGCTTTCGCTGGCCGGTGTGCTGCTCAGTTCGCTGATGGTCGTCGTGCTGCGTAAGACCACCAAGTTGAGCATCGTCGGATTAAGCGTCGCATCCGCGGTTTTCCACTGTCTGGGACAAATCGTGGTCATCTGTTTCCTCAACAGCACATGGTTGATGGTCTATTGGCTGCCGATCATGTGGGTCAGCGCCGTGCCGACCGGAATCGTCACCGGGACATTGGCGAAGCAGGTATTACGCCGAATCATGAAAGGAGGGTTTTCCGAATGAAGAGAACAGGTTCAAAAGTGAACGCTTTCATCGCTGCCCGGAATTTCCCGACCTTATCGGAAGGGGTTAGAGGATGAA